>CAMPAX010000006.1 GCA_946633495.1 uncultured Lachnospiraceae bacterium
TAAGTCTCAAAGAAGAGGTTCAGAATGTCACCCTTCTTGTGGAAGTCCTCAAATTCGATATGATGCTCCTTCGCAAGAGCCTTTGCTGCATCGTCATCCGCAACGGTATTCCAGTCCACGCCGGAATACTTCTTCACTGCGTCCACCATGGTGATCCGCTCGAAGGGCTTGCCCAGATCCATTTCCACACCCTGATAGGTGATCCTGGTTGTTCCCAGAACTTCCTGGGCAACATGACGATACATAGCCTCCGTGAGATCCATCATGCCGTGGTAGTCGGTGTATGCCTGATACAGCTCCATCAGGGTAAATTCCGGGTTGTGGCGGGTGTCCACGCCCTCGTTCCGGAATACACGGCCGATCTCATAAACGCGCTCCATACCGCCTACGATGAGGCGCTTCAGGTAGAGCTCCAGAGAGATCCGAAGCTTCAGATCCTCATCCAATGCGTTAAAATGTGTTTCGAAGGGACGTGCAGCTGCACCACCCGGATTGGAAACCAGCATAGGGGTCTCCACCTCCATGAAGCCCTGGGCATCCAGGAACCGGCGGATGGAGGAAATGATCTTCGACCGCTTCACAAAGGTATCCTTTACCTCCGGGTTCATGATGAGATCCACATATCTCTGGCGATAGCGGATATCTGTATTCGTAAGTCCGTGGAACTTCTCCGGGAGAATCTGAAGGCTCTTGGTAAGCAATGTTACTTCCTTCGCATGTACGGAGATCTCTCCGGTCCGGGTACGGAATACATAACCCTTCACACCGATGATATCGCCGATATCCATCTTCTTAAATGCCTTGTAAGCTTCTTCTCCCAGGTCATCCCGGGTCACATACATCTGAATATTCCCCTTCAGGTCCTGCAGATTTCCGAAAGAAGCCTTCCCCATTACACGCTTGGACATAAGACGTCCTGCAACGGAGACATTCATCCGCTCCTCTTCCGGGATCTCCGGTGCCTCTTCGCCCTCTGCCGGCTTCGGCCATTTTGCTTCAAATGCTTCCTTCGCTTCTGTCGTGTGGCAGCTCACATCATATTTGGTGATCACAAAAGGATCCTGACCCGCTGCCTGAAGCTCGGACAGCTTCTCCCGGCGCACCTTTAAAAGCTGGTTCAGATCCTGCTGCTGTTCCTTGCCCTGATTCACATTCTTCTGATTTTCATTATTCCGGCCTGCATTATTATCTGCCATGATTCTCTCCTTTTCAATTGATCAATCGATTTCCCATGACCCTTCGATCATATCCGACACAGTCCCGCTTCGCTCCCCGATCCCGGGAAACCTGTGGAATCAAAAGACAGGGATGCCGACGGCACCCCTGCTTGCTTTCTGATTACAGATCCGACCGATTACGCTTCCTGACTCTGTCTCTTGAAATCCGTGATCTTGTAGTTCTTCGTTCCCTTCGGGGTTTCGATCGTCACTACCTGACCTACCTTGGAATTCATCAGCCGCTCTCCCACCGGAGACTCATAGGATATTTTGCCGTTCATGAGATCCGCTTCGGATGAACCGACAAGACGATAGGTGAAGCTCTGCTTCGTGTCCATATCTTCAAATGTCACAGTACAGCCGAAACTGATGGTTTCCGTATTCCCGGAATCTTCATCCGCAACTACCGCATTCTTCAGGATCTTTTCGATCTCGGCAATTCGCTTCTCGATCTCCCGCTGCTCATCACGTGCTGCATCGTACTCAGCATTCTCTGACAAGTCCCCCTGTTCCCGAGCTTCCTTGATCTTCTGAGCAACTTCCTTCCGACGGAATACCTTCAGGTCCCGAAGTTCATCTTCAAGTTTCTTGAAACCGTCATAAGTGAGTATGTTTTTCTTTTCTTCCATAACTCCTGCGTCTCCTTCCCGAAATACGAATCCATGCGCTGCGCTCTCGTTTTTCGCTCAAACCAGAATCCGGCGTCCGTTGCCTTGATCAGATTTTCAGATTCTGTATTCTGATCATTCATAGCCGGACGCCGGACTCTTAGAGTTTGTGCAGTTGACGGGACTTGAACCCGAACCCGCGTAATGCGGACATGAACCTGAATCATGCGCGTATGCCAATTCCGCCACAACTGCTTAGGACGTCCAGGAAGCTCCCTTCCGAAACGTCGCTAAAAGATAATATCATTTTGTACCTGGATTGTCAACATTTTTTCCTTGGATTTCTGAAAGTTTTTTGCGCCGGATATCCGGGGCCGCTCCGAGTACCTGTCAGTTATTAATTGGGAGCTGCTTCTGTCGTCGCTTCCGTCGCCGCATCTGTGGAACCCGTCTCGGAACCCGCCTCAGTTGTGCTTTCCGTTACCGGGGTATCACTGTCCTTGGTCTTCGGAACCGCATTGTCATAAATGAAGTCGATCACCTTATCTTCAAGCACGATGTAGTAATAATCCTCATCCTGATAACCGGCAGCCTCATTTAACTGCTTAACATCGGTATAACCCGTGGCATTCAGCAGTTCGTTGATCTTTGCATCCGCCTCAGCCTTGGATACATTGATATCCTCCTTTTCGGCAATGGCAGCAACGATCATTTTCCTCTGGATATACTTCTCAACGTTCTCGCGAATATCCTTCTGGAATCCGTCTGCCGTCATACCGTAGGACATCAGCATCTGATCCAGAGGGATCTGATAATAGGAAGCCTGCGCCTCAAGCTGACCGATCATCTCTTTGATCCGTTCTTCGAGTTCTGCCTGAGGATACTGCTTAACCGCCGAAGTCTCCATGATCTGAGTCATCATGGCTTCCTTGTCGGTTTCAACGTCCTTCTCAGCCTGATTCTTTACCATCTCCGCCTGCTTTGCGTTACGGTACTCTTCCACAGTCTTATATTCCGTCTTCTCAGCCACAAGCTCGTCTGTCAGCTCCGGATACTCCATGGTGACGATATAATTCAGCGTGGTCTTGAATACTGCGGGTTTTCCCTTCAGCTCATCATTTTTATAATTCTCCGGAAATGTCACATTTACGTCAAAGGTCTCACCGGGACTATGCCCCGCAATCTGATCATCAAAGTTGTCAACGTAACCGCTGGAGCCCAAAGTGATCTCGGTTCCGGCGCCTTTGGTGCTTCCGCCTTCAAACTCCTTCCCATCAACGGTTCCCACGTAGTCAATATTTACTTTGTCACCCTTGATGGCCATACCTGTCTTCTTCTCGACTCGCTGACCATTCTGAGTGGAGAGCCGGTTGATCTCGGCTTCCACTTGTTCAGCGGTAACGCCTGTTTCCGTCGGTGTGTACTGGATCTCTTTGTAAGATCCGAGATCCACATATTGAGAATAACGGTCCTTCAGTGCCTCCGCCGGGTTGGAGTTCTTGCTGCCGCACCCTGCCAGAAGGGTCAGGCTCATGCAGCCCGCCAGCAGCATTGAAAGTTTCATTCGTACCGAATACTTTTTATTATGCATCGTATCATCTCTCTTTCTGTTGAATCAACTCTTCCTGTTATATCATAATGTTTGAAAAATAGGAAGAAAAAAATCACATTCTTCACCTTTTTTCCACCGAAACACTATATCTCAGCCGAAGGATCATTAACAAAATCACGAAAATGCGTGTTTATACATTATTTTCTTTCTATTTTTTTCGACTCGTTCCGTTTTTTCTCCCCAAGATATAGTGGGTGACATAAAACTATAACAAGATTTAGTATTTAGGGGTTTACAAAGAGAATCGCCGGTGCTATAATCAATTCTTGCAGGCGATTCGTGACAGGAATCGCTTTTCATGACCCATTTTGACCTGATATTTTATCCCGACAAGGGTCATGATAATCGAAATAATATCCAAAAATACAGCAGATACCGTATGCAGTATAGCAGACTGTATCGCATAAAACAAACCATTCAAATCAAAGCCCGGGTAAAGGCTGCTAATTTTCTAAAGAGGAGTGTATTGGGATGAAGGTAGTAAAGAGAGACGGCCATATCGTAGATTTTGACCGAAGTAAGATCGTTGTTGCGATCCAGAAAGCCAACGCAGAGGTTGAACCTGAGGAGAAGGTAACCGATGCCAAGATCGAAGAGATCGTGCAGGGCATTGAGAACAAGAAGAGAAAAAGGATCCTGGTGGAGGACATTCAGGACATCATCGAGCAGGAGCTGATGGAGGACGGGAAGTATATCCTGGCAAAAACCTACATCATTTACCGCTATACACGCGAATTGGTTCGTAAGGCAAATACCACCGACGAGTCCATTCTCAGCCTGATCAAGAACAGCAACAAGGACGTTATGGAGGAGAATTCCAACAAGAACGCCACGGTTGCTTCCACCCAGCGCGACCTGATCGCCGGTGAGGTCTCCAAGGACCTGACCCGTCGTATCCTGCTGCCGGAGAAGATCTCCAAGGCGCATGACGAGGGCGTGCTGCATTTCCATGATGCGGACTATTTCCTGCAGCCCATCTTCAACTGCTGCCTGATCAATATCGGCGACATGCTGGACAACGGCACGGTGATGAACGGCAAGCTGATCGAAAGCCCCAAAAGCTTCCAGGTAGCCTGCACCGTAACCACGCAGATCATCGCCTCCGTAGCTTCCTCCCAGTACGGCGGACAGTCTGTGGATATGATCCATTTGGGCAAGTATCTCCGCAAGAGTTACGAGAAATACAAGAAGATCTTCGAAGAGAATTTCGCCGGCAAGGTGGACGACGAGACATTGGAGGCCATGATTCAGGAGCGTCTGAATGACGAGCTGAAGAGCGGTGTGCAGACCATGCAGTACCAGATCAATACCCTGATGACCACCAACGGCCAGTCGCCTTTCGTCACGCTGTTCCTGCATCTGGATCCGGAGGATGAGTACATCGAAGAGAACGCGCGGATCATCATGGAGGTGCTCCGTCAGCGCCTGGAGGGGATCAAGAACGAGGTAGGCGTCTATGTGACCCCCGCCTTCCCGAAGCTGGTTTATGTGCTGGATGAGTGCAACAACCTCTCCGGCGGAAAATACGATTATATCACGGAAATGGCAGTAAAATGCTCCGCCAAGCGGATGTATCCGGACTACATTTCCGCCAAGAAAATGCGTGAGAATTACGAAGGAAATGTCTTCTCGCCCATGGGCTGCCGCAGCTTCCTGTCCCCCTGGAAGGACAAGGACGGCAATTACAAATTCGAGGGCCGCTTCAATCAGGGCGTTGTCTCCCTGAACCTTCCCCAGATGGGCATCATCGCCCACGGAGATGAGGATGTGTTCTGGAAGATTTTCGACGAACGTCTGGAGCTCTGCTATGAGGCGCTGATGTGCCGGCACAATGCGCTGATGGGCGTAACCAGCGATGTATCCCCGATCCACTGGCAGTACGGTGCCATCGCACGTCTTGAGAAAGGGGAAAAGATCGACAAGTATCTGATGAACGGATACTCTTCCATCTCACTGGGGTATATCGGACTTTACGAGCTGACCAAACTGATGACCGGAGAGAGTCATACAACCGAAAAAGGCTTTGCCTTCGCCATGCGTGTCATGAAGCGCCTTCGTGAGGCTTGCGATCAGTGGAAGGCGGATACCGGAATCGGCTTTGCCCTCTACGGCACGCCTGCCGAGTCCCTCTGCTATCGTTTCGCGCGGATCGACAAGGCCCGCTTCGGCACCATCCCGGATGTTACCGACAAGGGATACTATACCAACTCCTATCATGTGGATGTGCGTGAGGATATCGACGCTTTCAGCAAGTTCAAGTTCGAGGCGCAGTTCCAGCCGATCTCTTCCGGCGGATGTATCTCCTATGTCGAGATCCCGAACATGGCAAACAACCTGGATGCACTGGCCGAGATGGTACGCTTCATCTATGACAATATCCAGTATGCCGAGTTCAACACCAAATCCGATTACTGCCATGTCTGCGGTTTCGACGGTGAGATCAAAGTGAATGATGATAATGAGTGGGAATGCCCGCAGTGCCATAACAAGAACCATTCCAAGATGACGGTTACCCGCCGCACCTGTGGATATCTGGGTGAGAACTTCTGGAACGTGGGAAAGACCAAGGAGATCAAAGCCAGAGTGCTGCATCTGTAAGGCACCTGTTTTCCTGAAAACAAAAGGTTTCCAAGATTTAAATTTTGAAACATCATTTCCGGAATCATAATTTCCAGTTGGGCAACAATATTTTCCCGAAAAACAAAAAAGGCATTTGGACGTTGACTCCTGATGTCCTTTTTTGTTATAGACCAAACAGGAAACACACTCGTACGTTCGTTGGAGGGAAAGACAGTAAATCCTTTTACACCCGGAGCAAAATGTGCTATACTTTAACTCTACGAGGCACTACTTCGGCAGAGTCCACGGAATCTGTAAGAGGTCCGTCAAATACGTGATCCAGGCAGGTTCCACATCGAATCAGAGGCAGGTATCTTCCATGAAATATGCGAAAATAAAGAAAAATGACATAGCCAACGGTCCCGGTGTCCGTGTATCCCTTTTTGTCTCCGGCTGCAATCACCACTGCCCCGGCTGCTTCAATCAGGAAGCCTGGGATTTTAACTACGGAGAGATATTCACGCAGGATACCATCGATGAAATTCTGGAGGCACTGGCTCCGGACCATATCCGGGGACTCTCCCTGTTAGGCGGCGAGCCGCTGGAATTCGTGAATCAGCGCGGGCTGCTCCCTCTGGTGGAACAGATGAAGGCTCGTTACCCGGAAAAAACTCTGTGGTGCTACACCGGTTTTGACTATGAAAAAGATGTCATCTGTGATATGATGAAAAAGTGGCCCGTGACCAAGGAGCTGTTCAGACATATTGATGTTCTGGTGGACGGAAAGTTCGTCCAGGAGCTTCTGGACCTGAAACTCCGTTTTCGCGGTTCCTCCAATCAGCGGATCATTGACATTCCGAAAAGTCTGGAAGCAGGAAAAGTGATCCTGTGGGAGGATGAGGGACGGTTTTATTGATTTCCTGTGAGCGGTATTCACCGCCCCCGGAAACCACCGTTCGAAATGCGAAGATGAAACACCCGGCGATTTCCCCGGATATAACCGTTCGAAATGCGAGATAACACGCCCGGCGATTTCATCCGCCGGCTGAATACTACATTGAAAGACTGCCTGAGAGGACGATCCATGGTAAAGCAGATACCCGTAAATATCAAGAAGATCAAGCCCAACGCCGCAATCCCGACGTACGGGTCTATGAACGCTGCCGGTGCAGACCTGTATGCCTGCATTGACAGCGCAGTTGTCGTCCGATCGGGCGAGACCGTGATGATCCCTACCGGGCTTACTGTGGAACTACCGGAGGGTTATGCGGGTCTGATCTATGCCCGAAGCGGTCTTGCCAGTAAGAAGGGGCTTGCCCCCGCAAATAAAGTCGGTGTTATCGATTCTGATTATCGTGGTGAAGTTCTTGTTGCACTGCACAACCATTCTTCTGCGGATGCCACTGTGGAGCCGGGAGAACGGATCGCCCAGCTCGTCATCACTCCCTACATCATGGGCGTGTTTGAGGAAGTGGATGCCCTCTCCGACACGGAGCGCGGAGCCGGAGGTTTTGGATCCACGGGCACGAAATAACCACGGAAATACGCCCTGCAGACAAGCAGGGATCCGATCAGAGAATTTATACGACAGAACGCCGACGGGAATCCGAGTGTTCTGTCGTTTTTTATGTTCGAAGGCCGCACCGCAGCCAGGCGTACAAAATACAGAAAAAGGAGGTACCCTCCATGGACAACCAGGAAGTAAAAAAGGTCGAAACCACCGGCTTCGACATCGACGAATTTGATATGGAGCACCTGTCTCAGCTTCTGAAGGATCGGAAGCTGCACGAAGCCCGGGAGCTGCTTTCGGCGCTGAATGAAGTCGATCTGGCTGAGATCCTTGGCGAACTGGACGAAGAAGAACTCTCCATCGCGTTCCGGATCCTGCCGAAGGAGCTGGCCGCTGATGCATTCTCCTACCTCGAACCGGAGACCCAGGAGGCGCTGATCCGCGCCTTCTCCGATAAGGAGCTTGGATTCATCATTGAAAACCTGTTCCTCGACGATACCGTCGATATGATCGAGGAGATGCCCGCCAGCGTGGTACAGAGGATCCTCAGGAACACGGACCCTGTGACCCGCCGCGAGATCAACGAACTTCTGAAATATCCGGAGGACTCCGCCGGAAGCATCATGACCACCGAGTATGTGCGTCTCCAGGAGGAAATGACCGTCCGAGAGGCATTTGACCGCATCCGTAAGGTCGGCGTGGACAAGGAGACCATTTATACCTGTTACGTCACAAATGCCAAGCGTGAGCTTCTGGGCGTCGTCACCATCAAGGATCTGCTCCTGGCCGAGTATGAAACCCGGATCCGGGACATCATGGAGACGAACATCATCTATGTAACCACCACCGAGGACCAGGAGAAAGTTGCCCACTCCTTCGACCGTTATAACTTCCTCTCCCTTCCGGTTGTTGACAATGAACAACGACTTGTCGGGATCATCACCTTCGATGATGTCATCGATGTCCTGCAGGAAGAGAATACCGAGGATATCGAGCGAATGGCCGCCATCATCCCTACGGACAAGCCGTACATGAAGACCACTGCTTTCGAGACCTTCAAGAAGAGGATCCCATGGCTTTTGCTGCTGATGATCTCCGCTACCTTTACCGGTGCCATCATCACCCATTATGAGCAGGCATTGGGGGCCTACGTGGTCCTTACCGCCTACATCCCCATGCTGATGGATACCGGCGGAAATGCCGGTTCTCAAGCCTCCGTCTCCATCATCCGTGGTCTTTCTCTGGAGGAGATCGAATTCAGCGATATCTTCCGGATTCAGGGAAAAGAATTCTTCGTCTCCCTGATGTGCGGAGCCACCCTGGCAGTGGCCAACTTCGGGAAGCTGATCTTCTTCGACAAAGTGGAGATCGTAGTTGCAGCCGTTGTATGCCTGACACTGGTATGCACCGTGATCGTGGCTAAATTTGTGGGCTGTTCCCTCCCGATCCTTGCGAAAAAGATCGGATTTGACCCGGCGGTCATGGCAAGCCCCTTTATCACCACCATTGTAGATGCGCTTTCACTGCTGATCTATTTCCAGTTTGCATCTCATATCCTCGGAATCTAAAAAGGATTCCGGGAGAAGATATCCTGTCACATGGACCAGGTATCCTCTCCCGGGATCCTTTTTTCAAAACGTGATCTGATCATAAACGTCAAAATTCACGGATTCCTCATAGTGATAATTGGGGTCGATCTCTTTCAGCCATTGCGTATACAGCTTCGAGAAATATTTATTCTGCTCCTCACGTTCCATCTCGGCTTTTCTTTTATCCGTAGCCACGCGGTCTGTCAGTGCCTTCATGCAGAACAGGTGATATCCGTACTCCGTCTCCGTCACCAGACTGGTTGCACCGTCCTCCAATGCATAGATCTTATCCGCAACTTCTTTTCCGTACTCCGAACGTACCTCCTCCGGCGTCATGGTTTTGGGCATCGTATCCATGAGTCCGTAATATGCGGCGATCACTGCCGGATCTCTCTCCGTACCCGTATCCAGAGGAGAGATCAGCGAATCATAGGCCTGTACCGCCTTATCATACTGTTCCTTCTTCGCCGCTTCATCCATGGGCTGAACAACTCCGTCGGAATTCTCCGTATAGAAGGGGAAATAAAGGTCATAAAATGTAGTCTCCCTCGCTCGTTCGTCGGAGATCTCGATCCCTGCCTGCTCCATGATCACCGCATATACCTTAGCGGCAAGCACATTATCTTCCATACAGACCTTTACCTGATCGCGCGACAGTTCCGTGTCCTCGATCTGAATGTCGGTAAGATTCTTCCAGAACGCCTCCGTATCCGCCTCGATCTTCTTCTTGTCTTCCGTGCTAAGAGACACACCGTAATCGTTGGCTTTGGCCACGAGGACCTTCACCTTGACTATATTCTCTATCACATCCTTCCGGGTAAGCGCCCGAAGGCTTTGCTCCTGCCCCTCCGGCATAAGGACGTTCATGGACCAGATATCCGGGCCATAAGTTTTAACATAATCCTCGATCACGGATTCGGCATAGAGGTACACCTCCCCTTTCAGGATGTCATTTCCCTGAAAGCGAAATACCACATTTTCCCCGGAGGCTGCCTGTTCTGTCGAAGCCGGATCCGCCTCGGATCCCGATCCGCAGGCTGTAAATGTTAGCGAAATCGCCGACACCAGCAGCAGGGAGGTCAGCCTCACGAACCTCTTTTTCTTTTTTACATGCTCAAATCCAAACATTTATTACCTTCCTTATGAGGCATCCGATCCTTGAATCCTCTGCCCCGCTCCATTTTACTGTACTCCGTTCTGTAATCCGTGGAACAGCAGCTCTTTCATGGCACTCACATCCTCCGACACCCGATCCATAAGCTCTTCAGGGATCAGGATGGAACGCGGAACCGCAAATCCGGACTGTTCCCCGATCACAAGGCGCATTTTCTTCCGACGTTTCAGGAGCTTCGAAACCCCGGCGGGATCTGCTTCGGTTCCGTTTCGGATCAGATAGACCACTTCTCCATCCTGATACCGAATGTCCGTAATGCCGCAGCTATGAGCGATCGGGCGGAGCTCCGCTACTCTCAGCAGACACTCCACTTCCCGGGGAAGATCCCCGAAACGGTCCTGCATCTCGATCCGGATCGCATCCGCATCATCACTTGTTCGGATCTTGTAGATCCTCTTATAAAGCTCCAGTTTCAGAAACTCATTTCGCACATATGAATCCGGGATATAGGCATTGACCGGAAGATTAATGGTGGTGTCAAACTCGTCTTCTTCCTCCACCTGTTCTCCTTTTTTCCTGCGGATCGCAGCCGAGAGCATTTTCACATACAGATCGTAACCCACGTCCTCCAGATGACCGGACTGTTCCATGCCAAGAACAGTTCCCGCCCCTCGGATCTCCAGATCCCGCATGGAAATCTTATAGCCGGAGCCCAGTTCCGTAAATTCGCGGATCGCCGAAAGCCGCCTCTCCGCTTCTTCCCTTATCATCTTATTCTTATCATACATCAGAAATGCATAGGCGCTCCGCCCGGATCGTCCTACACGGCCCCGCAGCTGATAGAGCTGTGCCAGGCCGAAACGGTCCGCATGGTGGATGATGATGGTATTCACGTTCGGGATATCCAGACCGGTCTCAATGATGGTGGTGGCTACGAGGATATCGATCTTCTTATCCACGAAATCCTTCATCAGATGCTCCAATTCGCGTGAAGACATCTTCCCGTGGGCAAATTCGACCTTTGCGTCCGGAAGCATCTCTCTGAGTTCCTCTGCGATCCTGGCTATATTATCTACCCGGTTATAGACATAGTACACCTGTCCTCTGCGGATCAGCTCCCGCTGACACGCCTCCTTCACAAGCTCCTTGTCATACTCCATTACAAATGTCTGGATCGGTCTTCGATCCACCGGAGGCTCCTGCAGGAGACTGAGATCCCGGATCCCTGCCAGACTCATGTGGAGGGTCCTCGGGATGGGCGTGGCTGTCAGCGTCAGAACATCCACCGTACTCCTGAGCTGTTTGATCTTCTCTTTATGCTTAACGCCGAACCGCTGCTCTTCATCAATGACAAGAAGCCCGAGCTTTGAGAATTCCACATCCTGTGACAGAAGGCGGTGGGTTCCGATCACAATATCCACGGAGCCGTCCTTGATCCCGGCGATGGTCGCCTTTACATCCTTCGGCGTACAGAAGCGGGACAGCATCCGGATATTCACCGGATACCCGGAAAGGCGGCTCACAAATGTCTCATAATGCTGCTGCGCCAAAATGGTCGTCGGAACCAAAAAGGCCACCTGTCTGCCGTCCTGTACTGCTTTAAATGCGGCACGGATCGCCACCTCCGTCTTCCCGAAGCCCACATCGCCGCAGATCAGTCGATCCATGATCTTGTCAGATTCCATATCACGCTTCGTCTCTTCGATGGCGCTCATCTGGTCATCCGTCTCTTCATAGGGGAAGCTCTCTTCAAACTCCCGCTGCCATACGGTATCCGGTGAGAACCGGTATCCGCCTTTGGCCTGCCGTTCGGCATAAAGGTCGATCAGCTCCTGAGCCACCTCGTCCACCCGGGCACGCACCCGGCGCTTCGTATTCTCCCAGGTCTTTCCGCCCAGTCGGTTCAGCTTCGGATGCGCAGTCTGATCCGCATATTTTCCGATCATGGACAGATGCTCCACAGGAATGAACAGATTCCCGCCGTCCGCATACTCGATACTGATATAATCCTGGAACCTTCCATCCGTCTCGATCTGTTCGATCCCGCGGTAAATACCGATTCCATGCCGTTCATGTACTACATAATCTCCCGGATGAAGCTCGCCCAGCTGCGAGATCCCGTTTCCGGAGTGCTTCAGCTTGCGTCTTCGTGTCTTTTCCTTATCCTTTCGGAGCACCTCCGACTCCGTAAGGACCATGAGTTTTACCTCCGGAAGCTGAAATCCGCTTTCCAGACCACCCTTGGTGACCATGACCTCCCGCGGTTGGAGAACTCTGGAACGGTCATCCGAAAAATATGCCTCAATCCCCCGTTCTCTCAGGGTTTCCACCAAACGTCCCGCACGGGTTTTTGACGGAGATACAAAGAGGATCTTATACCCCTCATCTCTGTACCGGCCAACCATTTCCGCAAGCTCATCGAATTTTCCCCCAAAGGGCTGGATATGCTTCACGGATATATCTTTATCCACAGCCTGGACGAGGGTATTTCCCCGTTCTGTAAACTCTGAATAATAAACTGCCGCTTCCTTCACGATCCGCCCGAGGATCTCCTTCTCATCAAAAAGGACTTCCGCCTGTCTGGGCAGGATCTGTCCCTGCTCCAGCCGGGAACGCATGGCATCCCGGAATTCCGTCCCATACACCTCGGCACGAAGCTCGGTCTTCTTCGGATCATCCACGAATATCATCGTATTCTCAGGAAAATAGTCTAAAAATGATACGGAATCCGGGTAAAAATACATTACCAGACTGTCTACGTTGGAAGCTCCGGAAAAATCCCGAAGATCGTCCTTCATCGATTCTACCGTTCGTTTCAGCCGCGCGTATTCCTCCGTCCGGAAGGACTCTTTGAAAACGGCCGCAGTTTTCGAATAGTCGTCTTCGATCCTTCTCAGTCCACGACGCATCCGGCTCTCATCCAGGACGAATTCCGTTGCGGGAAGGATCTCGATCTTATCTAACTCTTCGATGGATCGTTGGCTCGATGCATCGAACGCCCGAATGGATTCGATCTCATCTCCCCAGTATTCAAAACGCACCGGGCATTCTTCCGTGAGAGGAAAGATATCCAGGATCCCTCCCCGGACGGAGAACTGTCCGGTCACCTCAACCAACGGAACAGACTCGTAGCCCATTTCCGTGAATATACGCTGGAGTTCCGTCAGTGCGATCTCCTGCCCCTTTTCCAAAACCACCGTGTTCTTCCGAACGGTTTCCGGTGCAGGGATCCGGTCCATCAACCCCTCTACGGAGGCAATGATCACGGAAGATTCTCCGTCCTGAAGTCGCTTGATGATCTCCAGACGCTTTCTGGCCGCCAGATTTCCATGAACATCCGCATAGTAAAAAAGCACATCCTTCGACGGATAGACATAGCTCTTCCTGTCATAGAACCGATAGTCCTGGCGGATCTGTTCCGCTCTGGCCTCGTCATAGGTAATGATCAGCACCTGTGCGGCATCTCCTCGCAGCGCTTCCGTCACCAAAGGGCGGATGCTCTTTGATGCGCCGCTGATGGCAACCGGTGTTAACTCATCCCGGATCGCCGTCTTGACATCCCGGATACATTCCATTTCAGATACCGGATCACAGATCGTTTTTATACAATTCAGGTTCATATTTTCCCCTTCCGATAAATGGTGGAACTCTTTTGATCCGATGATGTTACCCTTTCAGATCAGTTGTATAGATTCTGTCATATCAGTTGTATAGATTCTGTGCCGCCTGCAGGCCCTCCTTGATGATCAGCCTGACGGCGTCCGCTGCCTTCTCACAGGTCTCCCGAAATACCGGGAACTCCTCCTTCGGAATCCTCCCCAGTACATGATCTGCCAGGTCCCACTCCGCCGGTTTCTTCCCGACACCGATCCGTACCCGGTCGAAGGTGTCCGTACCGATGCAGCTGATGATGCTCTTTAAGCCATTGTGTCCACCGGCACTGCCCTGGCCGCGAATCCGCATTCGTCCCACATCCAGGTCCACGTCATCCACCAGTACGATCAGATCCTCCGGTGTACAGTTATAGAAATGCAGCAATGGCTGTACCGCCTCCCCCGAAAGGTTCATATACGTCTGCGGCATGGCAAGAACGACCTTCTCCCCTTCGATCAGGCCGTGTCCTGTGATGCTCTTGCATTCCTTCCTGGAGAGGGAGATGTTGCAGCTGTCGGCCAGCTGCGTAAGTGCAGCGAAGCCGGTGTTGTGGCGGGTTCCGGCATACTTCATGCCGGGATTCCCGAGTCCTACGATGATCTTCATGGTAATCTCCAAATGTTCATGTCATTCAAAACAGCGAAGAGAACGCCCTGCCCAGCGACAGGATTCTTCGCCCTTCGGCTCAGGATGACAGCCGATTTATGACCGGGCACTCATGATGGCCTCGGCCTCCGCCAGCTGATCCTTGGTGTTGACGCCCAGAATTTCATTCGTGTCGCTGACGGGCATGGCATCCACCCGTCCGCCGGCAGCCTTGATGATCTCAATGGTATCCGTCAGATAATATTCACCCTGTGCATTGTCGTTGGTGAGCTTGCTGAGGCTGTCCCGGAGCATGGCGGTATCAAAGAGATACATACCTGCATTGATCTCCTTCGTGAGACGTTCCTCCTCCGTACAGTCCTTATGCTCTGTAATCTTCAGGAACGCTCCATTTGCATCCCGGATGATCCGGCCATAGCCCGTAGGATCTTCCAGGATGGCAGAAAGCACCGTAACCCCATTCCCTTCCGCACGATGCGCCTCACACAGCTTCTTCAGGGTATCCGCGGTTACCAGCGGCGTATCTCCGCAGAGGATCAGGGTCTCGCCCTCATTCCCCAGCTGATCCGCTGCACACATCACGGCATGTCCGGTTCCCAGCTGCTCGGTCTGCTCTGCATAAAGCACGGTATCCTGCAGCTCTGCATGGACCATCTCACTCTTATATCCGGCGATCACCACCACCCGGTCGGCTCCGGCCCCGCGGGCCGCCTCGATCACGTGGCTTACCATAGGCTTCCCGCAGCAGGTATGCAGCACCTTCGGCAGCTCTGACTCCATTCTTGTTCCCTTGCCCGCAGCAAGGATCAGTGCGGTCAACTGACTCATTTATCTGTCTCCTTTTCTATTTTCCTCGATTGTTCCACGAACGAATTATCACTCATGTAGTTTACACGTTTCCAAAGGAAAGTCAAGGCTGACCCATCAATTCCCATACTCGATCCGTTCTATTTCTCCATTCACTGCATTTATATATACAACTGCTCCGCCGCCTTTTTCATACCACACAGGCATCTCCCAAATCGGAGTAAATACCGTACGCCCTTCTCCGGACTTAAGAGGCATATACAGCAACCTCATTGATGTTATAGAAACCTTATTTCCTTTAACACGCGAAGTATCAAATTCGTTTTGAAAATGTGTTTCAAACGCTTTCATCAATTGTTCAAATGCTAGAACGGTTGTTTCTTTTTCTTCAACCAATTCATAGCAAAATGATAAATGCGCCGCTACGATTCCCTTGTCATTCACGTATACAACCCCACGATTATCCGGTTTTTCTCCCCACGAAGACATCCAGTCATGCGACCAGCACATTTCAAATCCATAGCCGTCAATAAAAAACATTGTGTCATCTACATTTCCCTCTCCATCCATCCGATAGTACAGTATCTGCATTTTTTCAAATCTCTCATTATCTCTATGCTTATAAGAACTAAGGGTTGTCGGAGAACATAGTGTTTTGTCATAGAATAATAATGATTTCCGAATCAGATCATCCTCCCCTGAGACAGTATGATTGCTATGATCGCCAATCAGATCCGCGATTTTTGTCTCGTTTAACCTTTCTTCCTCCCCGTGAAATGGATAGAAATAATCGTACAGCCCCTCCTCCGTAAGGGCGTCGATCCTTTTGGGGAAAAGATAAAGGTTTTTTTTATGCTCCTCCTTCGTGAAGCAAATCAATAACTGATACTCTGCACCATTGAACAATCCCTCATATGTATGCATAAAAAAAGAAGGATTGTCGTACCATGTGCAGCACCCATCCCCTTGGCTGGTTTCATCATCAGCATACTGCTTCATCCATGCATCGCAATACCCAATGATTTCAGATGATTGATTCTCTTTCTCATTTTCCTTTATGCTTCGGATCTCTCTTCCGGTTTCTCCAAACACATGATTGACTACTTCTGTTTCATGTATTCCGGTCTCATCAATTTCATTTGCAAGAATCAACTGAACGCGATCATAATCATAAACAATGGAACCAATATAGCATTCAGCCACTATAGAACCTATGGAAAACGTTCCCTCCCAAAGAGGATCACCTTCATATTGGACGGATGGATAATCCGCAAGGCTTCCGTCCATTTGATTGGAAACCTCCTTAAGCGAAAACTCAGAACTCACATATTCCACTGAATCATCCGCATTCTTTCCGCATCCGAATAAAACTATCGACAATATGGCGGCCAAACCAAGATAGTGTGTTTTTCTGAATATCCTCATTTCGCACCTTAAAAAAAGGTGTATATGCCACAACATATACACCTTTATCCTTCCCTAATAGTAAAGAATAACAACAAGAACAGCAATTCGCTTTCTCATCATTTTCTCGCCCACCTTAATCCACTTTATACCTCATCCGGCTCCTCGAAGGATGTCTGCTCGTATTTCTCAAGGATCAGAGACTGGATCATCTCTCTGGTTCCTGAATTGATCGGATGTGCGATATCCCGATACTCTCCGTCGGAGGACTTCCGACTGGGCATCGCGATGAAGAGGCCCTTCTCGCCCTCGATCACCTTAATATCATGAATCACGAACTCGTTGTCGATGGTGATCGAAACAACTGCACGCATTTTCCCCTCTTTTGCTACTTTCCTTACTCTTACATCCGTAATCTGCATAGTGTAACCTCCTGTATCTTTAAAGATGCAGACCACTGACACATGCATACGCCCCTTCAATGCCAGACCGTAAACCTTGTGTTCTGCACCTTCGTATGCGGATTCAATGTTAGTCTGTTTTCGCACGTCCGTCCCGGATCGTAACGTCTTAAATCGTATAACGGAAGCTCTTCTCAACGATGATCTTCGGCTTGGAAGCTTCCCCTGTGTGAACCGTATTGGCACGGATCGTATCTCTGGATTCGATGATACAGTTCTCCAGGTAGCAGTTGTCACCAATATGTACATCATTCAAAATGATGGAATTCTTGATGACGCAGTTATTTCCGACATATACCTTCTTGAACAGAACGGAATTCTCAACCGTTCCGTTGATGATACAGCCGGAAGCGATAAGGCTGTTGCTTGCCACTGCTTCTCCGTTGTACTTTGCCGGCGGAAGATCTTCCACCTTTGTATATACGCCGGGCTGCTGACGGAAGAAATAATCACGGATATCCTGCTTCAGGAAATCCATGTTGGTCCGATAGTAAGAATCTACAGAACCTACATTTCTCCAATAGCTGTCCAGACGATACGCATTGATCTTCTTGATGCTCTTGTAACGAACCAGAATATCCTTTACAAAATCGGTCCGTCCTTCTGCCGCACAGGCTTCCAAAAGCTCGATCAGCTGACGTCTGCGGATCACATAAACACCGATAGATACCGTGCTGGTCTCCGCCACAATGGGCTTCTCCTCAAAATCCTCCACCCGATTGTTGTCACCAAGCTTTACAACACCGAAACGGCTGATATCATCTTCGTGAGGAGCCAGATCCTTGGTCACGATGGTGATGTCCGCGCCCTTGGCGATATGATCCTCCAGAACCTTGTTGTAATCCAGCTTGTAGATACCATCGCCGGAAGCGATCACAACATAAGGCTCATGCGCATCCTTCAGGAAATTGATGTTCTGATACAATGCATCTGCGGTACCTTTGTACCAATAGCTGTTAGTCGTTGTGATGGTAGGTGTGAAGATATATAATCCACCCTGCTTCCGTCCGAAATCCCACCATTTGGAGGAATTCAAATGCTCATTCAGGGATCTGGAATTGTACTGTGTAAATACTGCAACCCGCTGTATATGGGAGTTGGACATGTTAGACAGTGCAAAGTCGATCGCTCTGTAGCAGCCTGCAACCGGCATAGCCGCTACCGCACGCTTTGCGGAAAGTTCTTCCATCCTGCTGCTGTTACCACCCGCTAAAATGATTCCTATCGCTCTCATATTTACTCACCTGCCTTTATGATACTGGATCCGCTGGCGAGGCATCCATCCGGATACTCGTCCTTCGTTGTCGGTCCGATGATCGCCGTGTTCTTTCCGATGGTCACACCATCCGGGATCACGGATTTCTCGCCGATGGTTGCAAGTCCGAATGCATAAATATGCGGTGCGAAGTCATTCGGAGCTTCTTCGCCGATACCGATCTTTACATCGCTGCCGACTTCCACGCCCTCCGCAAGGATCGCTTTATCCAGAACGCAGTTGTCACCGATGGTCACACTGTTCATGATGATGGAATTCTTTACGATGGTTCCCTTGCCGATCACAACGCCGGAACCGATGACGGAATTCTCCACATCGCCGTGGATCTCCGTTCCTTCACCGATGATACTCTTGACCACCTTGCTTCCGTCCGCGATATACTGCGGCGGGAGATTGTCGCTCTTGGTATAAATGCGCCAGAACTCTTCATAAAGATTGAACTCCGGAATGATATCCACCAGCTCCATATTTGCTTCCCAGTAGGAGCCGAGGGTTCCGACATCCTTCCAGTAGCCCTTGAAATCATAGGCGCAGATCTTCTTGCCCTGCTCATGGATATGCGGAATGATATGCTTACCGAAATCGCAGGACGGAACGTCCTTCATCTCGATCAGCGCATCCCGAAGGATCGGCCAGCTGAAGATATAGATACCCATGGAAGCCTTGTTGCTTCTCGGCTTCTCCGGTTTCTCTTCAAATTCATGGATCACGCCCTGATCATCCGTGATGACCACGCCGAACCGGCTGGCTTCTTCCATGGGAACCTGATAGGTTGCAATGGTTGCATCCGCATGCGAGGACTTATGATAGTCCAGCATTACCTCATAATCCATCTTATAAATATGGTCACCGGAAAGGATCAGTACATAATCCGGATTGTAGTACTCCATGTACTCCAGATTCTGAAAGATCGCATTCGCCGTACCTGTATACCACTGACTGCTGCCGCTCTTTTCGTACGGCGGAAGAACCGTAACACCACCGAAATTACGGTCCAGATCCCAGGGCATACCGATCCCGATATGCTGATTCAGCCGAAGCGGCCGATACTGGGTCAGAACGCCGACGGTATCGACTCCGGAATTGATACAGTTACTGAGCGGGAAATCTATGATCTTATATTTTCCGCCAAAAGCAACTGCCGGTTTCGCAAGCTTTGAAGTAAGGACACCTAACCGACTCCCCTGTCCTCCTGCAAGGAGCATTGCTATCATTTCCTTCTTAACCATAAAGTCACCCCTTTTTTGCAAGTATTTCTAGTTTATTCCCATCAAGCGACAGAAACACCTTTCTCATTATAACACGCCCCTTGAAAAATGAAAACTCTTTTTTCGGCACATTTCCTAAAAGGGCAAAAAGAAACGAAATACAGTTGTACAGTTTTCCCACGCGGAAACATCTCTCTATGCCATGCCCAAAAAATGTTGCCAATTCCCGTAGTGGTATTATGTGCAATCTGCCCACGACGTGGCCTACGAACCATTCCAAAAGCCACTTCGACCGAATGCTTCGGAATGGCGCAAAAAAAGGTGCGGCCCCTTCTCCCGGGTACCGCACCTTTCCGTAGTATTTTTACTTACCGCAATGCATTAAACGCTTTACAGATCAACCGCTTTCCGTCTTATCTGCTTTACAGAGCTTTACTCCTTGCCGGTCTTTACAGCCTCTGTCAACGCCGTAGCGATACTTGTCACGCCTGCGATCTCCGTCGGCACGATCAGCTTGGTAGCCTTACCGTCAGCTGCTTTCTTGAATGCTTCCAGACTGCGGATGGTAAGCACCTCTTTGGAAGGAGCCGCTTCATTCAGCATCCGGATACCATCTGCTTCCGCCTGCTGCACCTTAATGATGGCTTCCGCATCACCTTCGGCTCTCTTGATCCGGGCTTCACGGTCCGCCTCGGCACGAAGGATCTGTGCCTGCTTCTCAGCCTCTGCCGCCAGGATCGCCGACTGCTTCTCTGCCTCTGCCTTCAGGATCTTTGCTTCCTTCTCACCTTCGGAGATCAGGACTGCCGAACGTTTCTCACCTTCCGCACGAAGGATCTGCTCACGTCTCTCACGTTCTGCCTTCATCTGCTTCTCCATGGCTTCCTGGATGGCTGCCGGAGGAATGATATTCTTCAGCTCCACACGATTGACCTTGATCCCCCAGGGATCTGTAGCCTCATCCAGTGTAGAACGCATCTTTACGTTGATGGTCTCACGAGACGTAAGTGTCTGGTCCAGCTCCAGATCACCGATGATATTACGAAGAGTGGTTGCAGTCAGATTCTCGATGGCTGCGATAGGATTCTCAACTCCGTAGCAGTAAAGCTTCGGATCTGTGATCTGGAAGAACAGGACCGTATCGATCCTCATGGTTACGTTATCCTTTGTGATCACCGGCTGCGGCGGGAAGTCCGCCACCTGCTCCTTCAGAGAAACCACTCTTGCTACCTTATCGATGATGGGCCATTTCATATGGAAACCCACGGACCAGGTCGTCTGATAGGTACCGAATCGCTCGATGACGCAGGCGGTTGCCTGCTTTACGACACGGATCGAGCTTGCAAGCACGAGCAAAACTACAAATAATATAATGAGAATAGCAATTGTTGACGGACTCATAGATCATACCCCCTTATTCAAATCAGTTTCGTGTCCGCTTTTTAAACTTACCTGACACTTTATCAATTCTGTTCAGCACCGCTTCTCTGCGGTGTCTTTGATTCATCGCCGCTTTCCCACGGTGTCCATCGATTCATCGATGCCGCTCTACGGCGTCCATCGATTCATCTCCGTCGCTCTACGGCTTCGGAACCACCACCAGTTTTGTTCCTTCGATCCTTCGGATCATGACCACCGTACCCTCAGGGATCTCACTTCCGTCCTCGGATATCGCACGCCATTCGACGTCACCGATCTTCAGCTGTCCTGTCTCATGTCCCGGTCCGATCTTCGTGATCGCCGGATAGATCTGGCCGATCAGGCTGTCAACGTTGGTGGGTGTCAAATGCTTCAGCATTTTCTTCCTGGCTAACGGCCGGAGCGCGATCAGAAGCACCAGCGAAACCACCATGAAAATGATGATCTGCCATACGACACTTGCACCCAGGAACCCTGCCACGGAAGCCACCACGGCGCCTCCGGCAAACCAGATCGCCGTAAGCCCGACAGATGTGAGTTCGGCAACGATCATAAAGGCAAATATACCCAGCCATATCAGTCCGGCTTTTGCGGATGCACTCATGCCCGAGTTTTCCCCCGCGAGTATCAACATTCCGTACATGATCTCACCTCCCGTAATCATTTTCTGCCTGCCGCCTCTCAAACGAGAAAGGGACGGCCCAACGGCAGATTCGCATCGTGCCATGGTGCCGTCCCTCATGACACGTAACTGATGGTT
The DNA here is from genome assembly GCA_946633495.1 of uncultured Lachnospiraceae bacterium. Lineage (GTDB taxonomy): Bacteria > Bacillota > Clostridia > Lachnospirales > Lachnospiraceae > Eubacterium_Q. The sequence continues at coordinate 21,805 of CAMPAX010000006.1, forward strand.
CTATCGTATCATTTCAGGCAGAATCTATTGTGTCATTTTATGCACGATAGTAATTGATGAGACAGCCTTTTTCGATTATATCTCTCTCGTCATCAGTAAGGTCACCAAGAGTCAGCGTCAGCTCGTGCATATCCTTATTTACCACATAGGCCTTGATCTCTTCCCGCTTCTCACGGATCGCCTGCAGCACATCCGGGATGAAGATATAATCGTCGTTCTCGAAATCGTAATCCTCGGCGATCACGAAGGGAAGCATACCCCAGTTGATCAGGTTGGAGCGATAGCGCTTGGTGGCATATTCCTTCGCGATGTTTGCCCAGCCTCCCAGAACCTTCTGGCAGGAAGCTGCCTGCTCACGGGCAGAGCCGTCTCCTGGCTTCACCGCGTAAATGGTGCTGCCATAACCGGTATTTTCGCCCTTCACCTCCGGGAACTGTGCCTTGATGGTCTGCATCACGGGCTTCAGATTCTCATCCGCCTTGCAAAGACAGCCAACCTCTTCTCTCTTCCGCTCTACTTCCTGAATGGCCTTGGCACGTCCCACATATTCCGGATCCTTCCGGGACAGAGTGAACTGAGCCAGTCCGATGGGGTTGGACCGATAGGACGAGGTCTCTCCGGAGGGGATCAGCTCATCGGTGGTGGTAACCGGATCGGTGATAACGGATGCCACCTTCAGAAGAAGATTCTCCGTCAGCGCGATCATTTCCGGCCAGTCCTTGATATTGGGGCCGAACTTGATCTCGGTTTCCGGCTGCGGATTTCCCCAGCCGTTATATACGCGGTTCTCATAGATCTTCTTATCGAAGAAGTAAGTCGGACCCGTGAACTCCACATCCAGATCCGTAGCCGGGGTAAGGTATCCCTGATTTACGGCCGTTGCGGCGATGGACCGGGCATCCATCAGGGCAACGGAAGCGATCTGTCCGCTCTGGATCTTGGAACCCTCGCGGTTCGGGAAGTTCCGGGTGGAATGACGGATGGAAAATGCATTGTTGGCCGGTGTATCACCTGCACCGAAGCAGGGACCGCAGAACGCGGTCTTCACGATGGCACCGGTCTCCAGCAGATCCGCTACCATACCGTTCTTCGCCAACTGCATGAAGATCGGAGTACTTGCCGGATATACGGAAAGGGTGAATTCGTCGCTTCCGATAAAATGTCCCCGCAGGATGTCAGCCGCATCGCAGATATTTTCATATCCGCCGCCGGCGCAGCCTGCGATGATCCCCTGATCCACATAGAGCTTTCCGTTGCGAACCTTATCTGTAAGACAGAACTCCACATTTCCTGTGAGCTGCTTCTTGCCCTTCTCCTCCACATCATGAAGGATATCCATCAGGTTTTGATTCAGCTCTTCGATGGTATATACGTTGCTCGGATGGAACGGCATAGCGATCATAGGGCGGATCCTGGAGAGATCCACATAAACCACGCCGTCGTAGTAAGCCACGTCACCGGGTCTTATCTCTTTGTAAGCTTCCGGACGATAATGCACTTCATACCACCGGCGGGTCTCTTCATCCGTCTGCCAGATGGAGGAGAGGCAGGTGGTCTCCGTCGTCATGACATCGATCCCGATCCGGTAGTCGCTGGACAGTCTGGCAACGCCGGGGCCCACGAATTCCATCACCTTATTCTTCACATAGCCATTTCCGAAGGTCGCACCGATCAGTGCAAGCGCCACGTCCTGAGGACCTACGCCCTTTGCGGGCTCACCATCCAGATAGATCGCAACCACGCCGGGACGCTTCACATCGTAGGTCTTGCCCAGAAGCTGCTTCGCCAGCTCACCGCCGCCCTCGCCGATCGCCATGGTTCCCAGGGCACCGTAACGGGTATGGCTGTCAGAGCCAAGGATCATGGCTCCGCACTCGGCCAGCTCCTCCCGGGCATACTGATGAATGACTGCCTGATGAGGCGGAACATAGACTCCGCCGTATTTCTTTGCGCAGGAAAGACCAAACATATGGTCATCTTCATTTATGGTACCACCGACTGCGCAGAGAGAATTGTGACAGTTGGTGAGGACATAGGGGATCGGAAATTCCTTAAGCCCCGATGCACGGGCGGTCTGAATGATCCCGACGAATGTGATATCGTGGGAGGTCATCTTGTCGAACTTGATCTTCAGCGCCGACATATCCCCCGAGGTATTGTGCTTCTCCAGGATGCCATAGGCCATGGTGGCCTTTGCAGCCTCCTCCGGACCGGTCGTAATACCGGCCGCCGCAGCTTCTGCCACGGTAACCAGCTTCTCGCCGTTCAGCAGATAAGCTCCGGACTCGTATAACTTCACCATACTGTAAATCCTCCTGATCTCTTGTTTCTTTCTATTTATTTTATAATGTGTTTTTCTCAGATTTCCGTGAAAATCCGCAATCCCGTTCATTTTAGCACAAACCTCCCACCGCCGCAAGCAAACGAAAAAAGAACAAAAAAGCCGCTTTTGCTGCCTTTAAAGTACGATGGCAGCGAAAGCGGCTTTCTTTTATCATTACTCTGCTTATTCAGCCTTATTCTGCTTTCCAGCTATAGATATACTGTTCGTAGTCAGCGAGATTTGCACCGCCGGACAAAGCTGTGGTCTTCACCTCGGCATTGATGGCTTCCACTGCGGCCTTATATGCCTCCTCATCCACCTGATTCAGAGCGGTACCATTGTCCGAAACACCGTAGATCACCTGTCCTTCCGCGGTGCCTGTAGCTGCCATCTTCAGGAAATTAAGGGTGCCCTTCTTGTATTCCACTACCAACATCACATTGATGTTTATTCCTTCGTAGACCATTTCGCCGCCGGCAACGATCTTTCCATCGTCACCTATGCCTCTCCACTGAACAACGCCGGCACACCTTACGGTTCCGCCATAATATCCGAAGACAAACATATACTTGGAATCTGCCAGCAGAACCTCCGGGATCTTGTCATTGTCAAGATCCTTCAGGAAAATCTTGGACGGAAGATCTTTCTCCAGATCCATCGTCTTCAGGCCGAAGAAATCATCTCCGTCCGAGATCGAATCGATCTCGCTCTTGATGTCGTTCTTCCAGTTTCCTGCGAAGTATGTTACATAAGCGGTCTGCCATTCTGCGTGAAGGTTCTCCTCGATCTTGGAAGTATCAAAATCCTCACCGAAATGTTCCTTCAGCTTGGCAATGGTGGACTCTACTTCATACTTGTCATTGTTCTTAGCCGCCTCGATGGCTTTCTCGACGTAATAAGTCTTCGCCCGGTTCTCTGCTTCTTCATACAGGGTATCAAACTGGGATTTCCATTTTTTATAGGCACTCTCTTCTCCGTACCAGCTTCTTGTACTGTCTATGGAACGGATGCACTCCCAGTATTCTTCCTTATCATAGGAAGCCTTTGCCTCATCCAGCGATTCCCGGAAGATCTTGTCGTAATACATCTCCGAGCGGATATTGAACGCTGCGTCGGAATACCAGAAACTCTCTGCCGTCTCAGCATATGCGTTCATGGTGTCATAGTCCAGCGTTCCTGCGTTGTATGCGTCATACTGTGTTTTCAGTTCTGCCTCCAGCGGGTCGATCACTGCAGTTTCATAGGCTTTTGACGTACTGTCATCCCAGGTAAACCGGATGCCTACGCCGCCTTTCCACTCCGTGCCGGATAATTTTCTGAATTCATCCCGGATCTTGCTGTAGTCTTTGCTGTCGCCGCTCTTGGTATACTCATTCACACCGTCCAGATACAGTTTTTTCATTCTCGGGCCGTTTACCGCTATGAATGCGCCCTGCGTCATACCACGGAAATTAGATACATTTTCAACCGCATCCATGACCTCGAAGAAATCTTCATAATCGATCTCGCTCTTTATACACTGATTCGCCTTATATACCACAAGATCTTTTACATCATCTTTAAAACCGTCAACCTTGTCGGGATCCATTTCCATGAACAGAGTTGAAGCTTCGGCCTTCTCACCTTCCTCCAACGCTTTCATGGCTTTATTTCTTTTGATCCCCGGAAGTACCAGCACGAAGAGCAGCACTACCGATGTGATCAGCACCACCAGGGAGATCAGTCCGATCGTAATCCATTTTTTAGTCTTCATGGCTTAATCCTCCGTCTCTGCTTCTTCCGATGTCTGTTCCGTAGCACTTTGTCCCGGTGTCACACTGCCTGAGGTCTCAAATCCCTTCTCGGCCGCTCCCTTATACTCACCCTTCGGCAGGATCACAAGAAATACATAAAGAAGTGCAACCGTGATCAACGCTGCCAATGCAACGAAGAGGGACACCAATCCGAAGACCTTTGCTGTCTTTTCCATTTTCGCAGGATCCTTCGGCTTTGCCGGAGGATTCATCGGCGGCATTCCCGGAGCGATGATGGGTTTTCCGTCCGATCCGATGGGGGGCTGCATAGCGGGGTTCTGGCCCGGCTGACCCATCTCGGGCATTCCCTGGCCCGGCTGGCCCATCTGCGGCATTCCCTGACCCGGCTGGCCCATCTGCGGCATTGGCTGG
>CAMPAX010000007.1 GCA_946633495.1 uncultured Lachnospiraceae bacterium
TTCATTATACCAGATCGATAACCACCAGTTCCGGAAGATTACAGAACCTGACAGGGATCGTGTGCTGTCCCAGCCCTGTCCCCACAAGCATCCTTGTAGTACCCTCTTCATAGTAACCGCGGTCAAAATGCGGGAAGATCTTAAATTTAGGCGATACGAACCCGCCCAACAGCGGAAGCCGTATCACACCGCCGTGATAATGACCTGACAGCGTCAGATCCGCCCCCCACTCGCCGTAGACCGGTCCCCAGGTCGGATCATGTGCCAGCAGGATCACCGGAGCATCCTTCTTCACCTCACCCAGGGTCCGAACCATCGCAGCTTTCGTCAGAGCTTCTCCATGTCTGATAAAAAACCGGCGTTCCATTTCATAACCGTACAGACGCACATTTCCACCCGGCAGCGGAACCAGTATATCTTCATTCACAAGAAAATGAACCCGCGGATCCAGCGCTTTCCTGTAATCTTCCCAATGATAGTTTCCCTCGACAGACCATGTGATCATCCTTCTCTCATGATTTCCGTAGGAATAGTATACAGGTGCTATGTCAACCAGTCCGTTGATCAGATCCACCGCCGGACGATAGTCTTCATCCTCTTTTTTTCCGTTGACCATATCTCCGCCGATCAGGATGAGATCCGGCTTTTGTTCTCTCGCTGCACGGAGCAAAGCGGGATTCATCTTTCCGCCGACAGCTTCGTGGTAATCCGTTACGAAAAGGATCCGTCCCTTCGGACCTCCCGGAAGTGTAAGCCGGTAGTTATTCACACGAAATTTGTTTAGTTCCCGATGGGATTCCAAAAAAAGAACCGCAAGACCTGCAGCACAGGTCCCGGCCATTCCGAGAAGAATATTCCGAAAGATTTTTTTCTTTTGTCCGGCATCACGTTTCCACATTGATCACTCCTGCTTCTTCTTCCGCCTCTCTCCTGAAATCCTCCATACGATCCGGCGAGATCACCGGAAGATCATCCATGGAAGAGATTCCAAAGCTTCTAAGGAAATCATCCGTAGTTCCGAAAAGGATCGGATGTCCCGGTGCATCCAGTCGTCCTACCTCCTGGATCAGATTATACTCAACCAAACGATTCACTGCATGGGAACAGGATACTCCCCGGATCTTTTCGATCTCCTGCCGTGTCACCGGCTGTTTATAAGCCACGATGGACAGCGTCTCCAGGAGAACATCCGTAAGGACATGCTTCTTCGGTGTGTTCACCAGACGGACCAGTTCCTCATAATACTCATTTTTCGTACACAGCTGAAATTTGCCATCCAGCTCGATCAGACGAATGCCCCGGTCTTCCGAAGCATAACGTTCCCTGCATTCGTTGATTGTTGCCATAAGCTCCGTATCTTCCATCTCCAACGCCGATTTCAGATCGGAAAATGCCACCGCGCCACCTACCGCAAAAAGAACGGCCTCCAGTGCGGCGCATCGGTTCTTCTGTTCTTCCACGTATATTTCCTTTCGATACCTGCATTTTACTGTTTCTGATCAATCCATCTAAATGTCAGATCAGATGATCACTCCAGGGAATCAATCAGGATTTCCCCAAACAGACCTTCCTGCCGAATGGTGATAACCCCCGTCTTCATCAGTTCAAGGATCGCCAGAAACGACACGATCAGGTTCATCCTTCCTCTTTTTCTTCCGAGCAATGTTCGGAAGTTGATGCTCTTTAGCCCTAAGATCTCATTCCGGATCTCCACCATCCGATCTTCCAGCTTGATCTCGTCCCGGCTGATGGTACCGAACTTGCTGCGGACCGGATCCACACGAAATACCTCCCGGCGCATGAGCTGTTGAAAGATTTCATTCAACTGTGCCAGTGTGGTATCCCCGATCACTTCCGCCGGATCTACTTCTTCCCTGTAATCCCTTACTTCCTTCGGAATAGAAGCTTCTTTGAAAAATGTTTTGTCCGCATCCAGTTCCATATCCTTCAGTTCATAGGATGCGTACTTATACATCTTGTATTCCAACAGGCTTCGAACCAGTTCCGCCCGGGGATCTTCTTCCTCATCCTCCGGTTCTTCCTCCTTCGGAAGAAGCATCCTGGCCTTGATGCTGATCAGCTGGGCCGCCATGACCAAAAATTCACTCATGGTATCCATATCGGTTTCATCCAGCTGGTCCAGATAAGATATGTATTGATTTGTTATTTCAACAATGGGTATATCAAAAATATCGTATTTATTCTTCTCGATCAAATGCAGAAGCAGATCCAACGGCCCTTCAAAGTCATTGATCTTCAGATTCAGACTGCTCATTGTAACCTCTCACCTATTATTTATCCCAGGACAAGCCGAACACCTCAGCCTTTTTATCCCGGGTCATCAACGAGGTCAGAGCCTCCTGTGCGGTAAGGCCGTCAAAAAGCACCTGATTTACGGTTTCCACGATCGGCATGGTAACGCCGTACTGTCTTGCCAGGGTGAGTGCAGCCTTGGCGGAGTATACACCTTCGACTACCATTTTCACCTCATTCATGGCGTCATGGTAGCTCATTCCCTGACCGATCAGGAATCCGGCTCTGCGGTTTCGGCTGTGGCGGGATGCGCAGGTGACGATCAGATCTCCGATACCGGAAAGACCTGTAAAGGTCTCGATATGTCCACCCATCTTCCTTCCAAGATTCGTGATCTCAACGATACCGCGGGTGATAAGCGCCGCTTTGGTGTTGTCACCGCAGCCAAGGCCGTCCGCAATACCGGCTGCCAGTGCGATAACATTTTTCAAGGCACCGCCCAATTCGATCCCCACTACATCAGGACTTGTGTAGACCCGGAAGAAATCCGTCATGAATACATCCTGGATCATGTGGGCGGTTTCTTCCTTTGACGAACCCACGACCACTGTGGTTCCAAGGCATTTTCCGACCTCTTCTGCATGACTGGGGCCGGACAGAACCGCAACATCCGCCTGAGGGATCTCTTCATTTATCACTTCCGAAAGACGCTTTAAGGTCTCATCTTCGATACCCTTGGAAACACTGACGATGACGGTCCCCGGCTTCACGAGTGAAGCGGCCAGCTTTGCCGTACTGCGCACAAAAGGAGAAGGAACTGCCATCACGATCAGTTCCGGTTCAGCCAAAGCAGTCATCATATCTCCCGTATAATGAACCGTTCCCGGCAGGATCACGCCCGGAAGTTTTGTCTTATGCTCACAGTATTCCGTCAGCATAGCCACTTCTTCAGGATCGATGGACCACATGGTGATCTCATGCCGGTTACAGGAAAGCAGTTTTGCCAGAGCCACGCCCCAGCTTCCTGCGCCTAAGATTGTTATCTTCATAGTATTCTGTCCCTCATTTTTTTCCGTACAACGCTTCGCGGATATGACTTACTTCATTCAAAGCAGTGCCGGTTTGCAGCTTAGCTTATACCATTCATATCAGCTGCCCTGTACTTCGTGCTGTCTATATTATTCGTGCAGTCGTTACTATTATCTTGCTGTCACTACTGTTTCGTACTGTCGTCACAATTTCGTGCTGTCGTCACAATTTCGTACTGTCGTCACAATTTCGTGCTGCCGTTACGCTTCGTACATTTCTTACTCTTCGTCTGTCTTCACCGGCTTCGGCTTTGATCTTCGGAACGACAGCTTATTCTCCTCGTTGCGAAGCAGTCTTCCGATATTCTCCTTGTGGCGGATGATCGCCAGCAGCGCCAGGATACAGGCAAGCACGATACTTTCGATCATGGCAGCTTTCGAGTCCGGCACATTCTGATCAAAACAGAGCATTCCTTTCAGTGCAAAGATCACGTAGGTGATCGCAAAGGATAAAAGGAGCAGTATAGATCCTAAGGACACATATCTGGTGATCAGCACCGTTACAAGAAAAATAGTAAGCAGGATCAGGCACATCCACGGATTGAGCAGTCCCAAAATAGCTCCCGCGGAAGAAGAGATTCCCTTACCTCCCTTAAACCCGAGATAGAACGGGAAATTATGCCCGAGCACTACACCGAAACCGGTATAAAGGACATAAAGCATATAAGCGTCGGGATAGATATTCCGGAAGGTGATATTTGCGATGAGGCAGGGAATAAAAGCTTTAAGCAGGTCTCCGATGAATACCACCAGACCGGCCTTCGGTCCCATTACACGAAGTGCATTGGTCATTCCCAAATTACCGCTTCCGTACTTACGGATATCGATCCCTTTGATTTTTCCGTATAAAACGCCTGTCTCGATCAGACCACAACAGTAACCGATCGCCAGACAGAGAATTCGAATCATTATGTTCAACGGTCTTCCTTCCTTTCCCGTATGATAAAGCGCACCGGAGTTCCCTTGAACAGGAATGCCTCGCGCACTTTATTCTCGATGTAACGGATATAAGAAAAATGTGCCAGTTCCTTGTCATTTACAAAGATCACGAAGGTAGGCGGTTTTACAGCCACCTGTGTCATGTAATACAGGCGAAGCCGCTTACCTTTATCCTGCGGCGGCTCCACCTCTGCAGTGGCAGCAGCCAGGATCTCGTTGATCACTCCCGTCTGGATCCGCATGGCATGATAATTCACCACCATGTCAATCTCATCAAAAAGCTTCGGGAGCCGCTGCCCCGTAAGGGCTGATACAAACATCAGCTCGGCATAGGGCATAAATGCAAGCTTTGTCCGGATATCCTTCCGGAATTGATTCATCGTCCGGTCATCCTTCTCGATCAGGTCCCATTTATTCACCACGATGATCATGCCCTTACCGCTTTCATGAGCGATACCGGCGATCTTGGTATCCTGATCCGTGACCCCTTCTGCGGCGTCGATCACAAGAACTGCTACATCACAGCGTTCCACGGCCGCCACCGTCCGGATAATGCTGTACCGTTCGATCTCATCTTTTACCTTGCTCTTTCTCCGAAGTCCTGCGGTATCGATGAAGACATATTCCGTTTTGTTATGGCGCACCACCGTATCCACCGCATCCCGGGTAGTTCCCGCAATGTCCGATACGATAAGACGCTCCTCGCCCAAAAGCCGGTTGATCATGGAGGATTTTCCTACATTCGGCTTACCGATGATAGCGATCTTCGGACGGGTATCCTCCTCTTCATCCCGTACCTTCGCATCCGGGAAATGCTTTACCACTTCATCCAGAAGATCTCCGAAGCCAAGCAGAGACGCCGCCGATACCGGATGCGGATCTCCGAGCCCAAGGTTATAGAATTCATAGACATCGCCCATGAATTTATCAAAATTATCTACTTTATTTACAACTAAAAGGATCGGCTTTTTGGAACGCCGGAGAAGCTCCGCACAGGCTGTGTCGGAAGCCGTCAGTCCCTCCCTGACATCCGTCAGGAACAGGATCACATCCGCCGTCTCTATGGCGATCTCAGCCTGCTCACGCATACGACGAAGAAGCAGATCATCGGACTCCGGCTCGATTCCGCCGGTATCCACCAGCGTAAACTGATAATCCAGCCAGGTGACGTCTGCATAGATCCGGTCGCGTGTCACGCCCGGAGTGTCCTTTACGATGGAGATCCTCTCGCCGGCCAGCGCGTTAAAGAGTGTGGATTTTCCCACATTCGGCCGCCCAACCACGGCTACGATCGGCTTACTCACGATCGGTTCCTCCTTTATCCAATACTTTTGTCTGAATGATTCTTACTTAATCCAGACCTATGATAGCTTTCAGGTAATCCATACCGTATGATTTTACAATAACGGTTTTTACTTGTAAAGCCTTTTCAAGCTCCGTAAGATGCATGTCATCCAGGAAGATATCCTCATCCGCCTTCAGGCAGGCCTGCGGGATAAGGAGTGCGTCTCCCAGATCTTTATCTTTCAGCTGGGCCGCAATATCCTGCCCGGTAAGCAGTCCCGTAACGGTGATCTTCGGTCCGAAGAAGTCATTTCGGATAGGAAATACCTGAAACCGGATGTCCGGACGGATCCTTGCCAACTGGCTCTGAATAAATTCCGTATTCCCGGCAGCCAGTTCTCCGGTAATGGTGGACACCTTCCTCCCCGGATTTCGCTTTGCCAGTGATGCAAGCGCCCTCTCTTCTTTCGTCAGTTTCAGACGTTTCAGTCCGTGAACAGACGCAAAACGGCCGGCCTCATCCACCGCATGCCGAAATTCTTCATAAAGAAGCCTTGTCATCCCCACACCGTTCTCGATCTGCGGATAACCGTCATAGGTTTCCTCTCCGGGTACTTCTCTGCCCGCCAGAATATACCATTCATCACTGGCATGGATAAAATGTGTTCCGCACCGTTCCATGATCTCTGCCTGGAAGCCCTCCACCATGTCGATCACTTCCTCAGCATCCTCCGGAGTAAAGGGATTCAGTTGACATAATCCGTCTCTGAATTTCGTAAGCCCCACAGGCACCACGGAGACACTCTCCATCACGGGAGCAAATTCGGAAAGATCCCGAATGGTCCGATATAGCTCATCACCGTCATTTACACCTTTGCAAAGCACGATCTGCCCGTTCATGGGGATCTCTGCCTGATACAGCTTTCGGATATGCTCCAGGATATTTCCCGCAAACCGGTTATGGAGCATGGAGACACGCAGTTCCGGGTTCGTGGTATGTACGGAAATGTTAATGGGAGCCAGCTTGTACCGGATGATCCGGTCGATCTCAGACTCCTTCATATTCGTCATGGTGATATAATTTCCCTGAAGGAAGGAAAGCCTGGAATCATCATCTTTAAAATAAATGGTTTCCCGCATTCCCTTCGGATTCTGATCGATGAAGCAGAAAATGCATTTGTTGTAACAGGACTTGTAATCGTCCATCAGGGATTCGGCAAAGACCAGTCCCAGATCCTCATCCTCTCCTTTTTCAATGGTGACCGTTTTTTCCTCTCCCGCCTCGGTTTTTACACCGATGGTAACAGAGATCTCTTCCGCCAGATAATGATAATCAAATACATCCTCCACGGGCATACCATTGAGGGAGATCAGCAGATCTCCCGCGTGAAGCCCTGCCTCAGCGGCCGGACTGTCCGGTATCACATTTACGATCCGATGCTCGTGCATGATGAATCCTCATATCCTTCCGTCCCCGATCCAAAGATCAGGGGAATCACTGCGAAAAAAGGGAAGATCAGAACGCATCCGTAATATGGGATATCTCGTCTCCCAGGATCCCTACAACATCAAACCGGATCGCCGTTTGGTCAGGGAACAGCTCGTGATCCTCTAAATAACAAAGCGCCGCATTCCGGATCCGTCTCTGCTTTTGGGGCGTGACCGCTTCTAAGGGATGTCCGTCCGAAAGATCCTTCCTGTATTTCACTTCAACAAAGACCAAAACGCCCTTATCCCGTGCCACGATGTCGATCTCAGACATCCTGGTCCGGTAGTTATATTCCAGGAGGGTGAAACCCTTCTCTTCCAGATATTGTCCCGCGATACGTTCTTTCTCGCTTCCGATGTTCCGTTTGTTTAAGGCCATATATCATACCTTCACAAAATTCTTTATATAGCTTTTCCTGTGGATCTCACAAGGTCCACAGGTTTTCAGCGCCTGAATATGGGCCGCGCTGCCATACCCCACATTATCCTTAAATCCGTACTCAGGAAATTGCGCATCATACTCCTGCATCATCCGGTCTCGTGTCACCTTTGCCACGATACTCGCAGCGGCTATGGCTGCAGATTTGGTATCTCCCTTTATGATGGAATCCTGCCGATAAGTGATACCAGGGATCTTTACCGCATCCACAAGGACCAGATCCGGTTCCATGTTCAAATTTCGGATCGACTGACGCATGGCATCTTTATTGGCAAATTCGATCCCTTTTTCGTCGATCACGGAAGCCGGATTCATGCCCACGCCCACGGCAACCGCATTTCCGAGGATCACATCATACAGTTCTTCGCGGTGTTTTTTTGATACCTGTTTGGAATCATTCAAAAGCGGAACGATAAAACCCTTTGGCAGGATCACCGCCGCCGTAAGAACCGGACCTGCCAGAGGACCGCGGCCCACTTCATCGATTCCGCAGACATATTCCGCGTCCGGATAGGATTCGTCAAAGGCCTTCATCTTACGAACACGTTCCAGCTCCATATCCAGCCACTCGATCTTTTTCTGTGCCTGACCGAGGATCTGCCGAGCGCCCTTTCTGGTATCGGTTTCATTTTCACGGATCAGTTTTTCCAGAGCCGCCCGCATGGATTCATACTTGATCAGCGGATACTCTGAGATCTCCTGATATGCCGTACGTATTTCACATATATTCATAATGAATCTCCATTGATGATGCCCGGGTCAAAAAGCGATTCCCGCGCCATACTCTCATGCCGTGGCAGCGGTGCCTCGTACATTGTAAGAAGGACCGCGAAAGCCACGGTCCTTCCATATAAATTTCATACGTTTCGAAAATCTCCTCATGCACATTCCTCTGAATGCGATCAGTCAATTCCGCCGAATTTTTTAAATGGAGTCAGGCGAAATGCTGCTCGTCCGACGATCTTGTCTAATTTGATGTTCCCAACGTCTGCCCAACGGCTGTCACGGCTGTTGTTCCTGTTGTCTCCAAGAACAAAGACTTCATCCGGTCCCAGTGTGATCGGACTGGAGGCGATCCCGTTGTTTCGGATCCGGTCAAACTGCTTCGGTTCCACAAGGACCTCTCCGTTGATCAGGATATCCCCGTTATCCGTGATCTGTACGGTTTCTCCGGGAAGACCGATGATACGCTTGATGTAATTCACGTCATCCTGATAAGGGAATACGATGATATCATAACGCTTCGGTTCTCCGAACCGGTACGCCAGCATATTGATCCAGAGACTGTCTCCGGACTGCAGCGTCGGTTCCATGGAATCACCGTGCACAGTGGTCCGTCTGCCCACATAGGTAATGATGAGAAAGCAGATCAGTATTACGATACCGATATAAATGATGAGACTGAGCAGATCCTTTACGATATTTACATCTTCCGGACGTTCTTTTCGTTTGGATTTTTTCCGTCGTCTTCCGCCTCGCTCCTTTTCTTCAGCAGCATCCGGTTCTTCGGTTTCGGAATCCTCTGACTGTTCTTTTCCATCCGCACTTTCATCAGAGGTCATTCCAGAAGCCTTCGTTGCTTCGGAAGCCGGCTCTCCGGCTTCTTCGGATGAAGCTTCCGATTCATTCACATTTCCGGAAGTCTTACCCTCGACTTCCTCCATGGCACGTCTGGACTCCTCCGCCGCCTGTTTCGCAGCACGCTTCAGATCCGCCATGCTGACCTCCGGAAGATCATCCAAACCTTCCTTCTGCATCTTTCTTTCCAGCTTCTCCTGCTTACGGCGCTCTTTTTCCAGCCTTTTTTCTTCTTTTCTACGCTCTTTTTCCAGACGCTTTTCTTCTTTTGTAAGAGGAGTGCCGTTTTCGATCAAAGCCTTGATCTCTTCGGAAGTAGTACCTTCCTGTAATTCCTCATGATTCTCGTTTTCGTCAAAATTACTCATATTCTGTCCTGTTTTCTTTAATCTTGTTTTTGACCCTGGGATACCGGAACTGCTTCCAGAGTGACTCTTCCCAGCTTTCCGCTGCGTACATCGTCCAAAAAGCATTTTGCAGCCTTATCCAGATCCGGCAGATTTCCCTTTTTCACGCATTTTCTGATATCCGCGATCTGAGCAAGCCCTTCTGCCGCAGACATACCATTCGTAATTTTATACCTATCCGACAGTAGATTGCAATAGTATTTTTGCATAAAAACAAGAAGTTCAGCCGAAAGCTCCGTAAGATCCAGGATATCATCGTTGATGGAACCGATCCATGCCAGAGCCGTTCCCACCTTAGGATCATCAAACTTCGGCCAGAGGATTCCGGGCGTATCCAGAAGATCCATATCCTTCGAGATCCGAATCCACTGCTTTCCCTTGGTGACTCCGGGTTTGTTCCCGGTTTTGGCTACCGCCTTTCCGGCGAATGAATTGATAAATGTGGATTTTCCCACATTCGGAATCCCGGCGATCATCGCCTTAACCGGGCGTCCGACGATCCCGCGTCTTCTGTCCCGTTCGATCTTCTCCCGACAGACATTCTGTACTGTCTTCCCGACAATGGAGACGTCCTTCCTGGTCCTTGAATCCATGACCAGCACAGCAAAGCCCTGCTTCTCATAATACTCTTTCCAGAGTTTGGTGGCGTTCGGATCCGCCAGATCGGCCTTATTCAGGATCAGCAGACGAAACTTACCCTTTGCCAGCTTATCTATATCCGGATTCCTGGCCGCATTCGGAACACGGGCGTCTACAAGCTCGATCACAATGTCGATCAGCTTTATATTTTCCTCCATCATCCGGCGGGCACTTGTCATATGCCCGGGATACCATTGAATCTCCATAGTTATTTCCCTGTCTTGGTTCTTATTTCGTCTGTTATTCCGTCTTTTAGTCTGTCTCTTCTTCGGTCTTTGCTTCGGTTTTTTCTTCGGTTACTTCTTCTGTTTCTTCCTCTGACTGTGTATCCTCCCGTTCATCCGTTGGATTCACGATCCTTCCCCGCTTTCCCTTCGTCAGCCGGTAGAATACCTTTCCCCGGATTTCCGACTGCTGGACATTTCCATAGGTGGAAAATCTGGAGTCTTCACTGCTGCCTGCATTGTCGCCGATCACAAAATACTCTTTCTCTCCCAGGGTGACCGGAGTGGCCAGTCTTCCCACAGATTGAATGACGCCCGGGTCGTAGGCCGGATCCAACGGTTCATCATTCACCACCATTCTGCCGCCCATGACGGATATCTTGTCCCCCGGAATTGCGATCACCCGCTTGATATCAAAATAAGCATCCGAGCCCATGGGGCGTATGGCCACGATATCGCCTCTTTTTATGGAGCCGAACAGATAAGAAAGTTTACTAACCAGAACCGTATCTCCGGTGGACAGCGCCGGTTCCATGGACGGTCCCTGAACCTTTATGGTCTGAAAACCAAAGGTGATCAGCGCATAACCAAGTACCGCCGCAGAAAAGATCACAAGCAATGTGGCACGGATCTCCCCGAAGAACTTTTTCCTCTTTTTTTTCAGTTCATTTGCGGTTTCTTTTTTCTGAAGTGTAAAATCCTGACCGCTGATGTGTTTTCTCTTCATTTACAGCACTCCCAAAGCACGTGTAAACCAAAGACACCGGAGTTTACGAAACCCCGGTGTCTGCAAGTGATCCTACAATTATTTAACAAGCTCTTTCACTTTTGCACGCTTGCCGATTCTGTCACGCAGGTAGTACAGTTTTGCTCTTCTTGCCTTACCAAGACGAACAACCTCAACCTTCTCGATCAGAGGAGAATTCATCGGCCAGGTCTTCTCAACGCCGACACCGTTGGAATTCTTACGTACGGTAAATGTCTTACGTGCACCGGTTCCCTGCTTCTTGATAACGGTTCCTTCGAACACCTGGATACGGGAACGGTTTCCTTCTTTGATCATTGCAGATACGCGAACGGTATCGCCGACATTGAATTTCAGTTCTTCTTTCCGAACCTGTGCATCTTCAATGCTCTTCATGATCTCAACATTGCTTTTCTTTGCTTCGCTCATTTTTACATCCTCCAATATAAGTTAAATAAAGATCAGGCGTTCATTCTATCTTTCTTATCTTGTCAGATACGGAACAAAAGATCCGTTCCGATTCATCCGATATTCAGGGCAGAAGGTCCTGATGGGTGTATTCTCAGGTTTGAGAATCTACGATACAGCGGACCGCCACGATCACAGCCTTGACAGTTTAACATAATGACATAAGAATTGCAAGACTTTTTTAAAAGATTAAAGGAAAAGAAAAGCAAGGTCCCGTCCGGA
Source organism: uncultured Lachnospiraceae bacterium (assembly GCA_946633495.1). Lineage (GTDB taxonomy): Bacteria > Bacillota > Clostridia > Lachnospirales > Lachnospiraceae > Eubacterium_Q. The sequence continues at coordinate 11,775 of CAMPAX010000007.1, forward strand.
ATCCCTGCTTTTCTTTTATATGTTTTTAATTTCTGATTACTCTTCTGTTGTCTCAGCACTCTCAACCGCTTCAGCAACTTCCTCAGGAACATCGATGGTTGCCGGAGCTTCCTCTGTGGAAGCAACAACATCGCTATCCTCTTCATCAGCAGGAGCGTCCTGATCTGCATCCTTCAGGAGTGCCTTGATGGACAGGCTGATCTTCTTCTCAGGTCCTTTGAAATCAACGACCTTAGCGGTAATAGTCTCACCGGTCTTCAGAACATCTGACGGCTTGTCAACATGCTCGTTGGAGATCTGAGATACGTGAAGCAGTGCGTCGATGCCGGGCTCAAGAACGATGAAAGCACCGAAATCAGCCATACGAGCTACACGTCCGGTTACAACAGTGCCTACCGCATACTTCTCAGCAGCGGTCAGCCACGGATTCTGATCCTCGAACTTCAGAGACAGCGCGATCTTCTCGCCATTGATCTCTTTGATGAAGCACTTTACGATATCGCCAACCTTGAAGACTTTCTTCGGATGATCTACACGGCCCCAGGACATCTCGGAGATATGAAGCAGACCGTCTGCTCCGCCAAGATCGATGAATGCGCCGAAATCGGTAACATTCTTTACGGAACCTTCAACAACATCGCCGACATGGATGCGTCCGAACAGCTCTTCAGCGGCTTTCTTCTTTCTCTCAATGACCAGTTCCTTACGGTTACCGATCACTCTTCTCTTCTGAGGATTGAACTCTGTGAGAATAAACTCGATCTCCTGATTCACATACTTCTCAAGATTCTTCTCAAATGTGTCAGATACAAGGCTTGCGGGAATAAATACTCTGCACTCATCTACGGAGACGCTGAGTCCTCCGGAACGAGCTTCCGTTACGACGCCCTTAACAACGGTTCCCTCGTTAAATGCCTTCTCAAGCTCTTCATTTGCCTTCTCTGCCTTTACACGCTTTACAGAAAGAAGTACCTGTCCCTCTCCGTCGTTCACCTTCAGAACCTTCGCGGTAATGGTGTCTCCTACATTGACCTCCTGAGTAAGATCAACGGGAGTGTTGGAATACTCTGCTGCCGTTACGATACCGTCAGACTTGTAGTTGATATTAACTACGATCTCCTCCGGCTTAACGGTAATAACCTTGCCCTCAACGACCTGTCCGTTTTTGATGGAAACAGGGTTTTCCTCCTGTAACATCTGTTCAAAGTTTTCTTCTGACATGCTGTCATGAACCTCCTTAATGATTTTGTTCGGGGTAGATGCCCCAGCTGTAATACCTACCCTACGCACGGATTCAAAAGCAGTCAATTCCATCAAATCCAAGTCACTAAGTGTCTGTATGTAGTAAGTATTTCCACATGCCTGTCGGCTGATCTCCACCAGTTTTTGAGTGTTGGAGCTGTTCCTGCCACCGATCACGATCATGGCGTCGACTTTTGAAGCCAGTTCCCGGGCTTCGGTCTGTCGCTCTTCGGTCGCATTGCACACAGTCTGACAAACACGTATATTATAATATTTTTCTCTCAATAATACAACTATTTCTTCAAATTTTTTTAAATGAAATGTTGTCTGACTTACAACCGTCACCTGCCGGTCTGAAATCTCGGGAAGCCGGCTTACCTCTTCCGGTTCTGACAGGATAAACGGCGAGGAAGCGCACCAGTCCCGGATCCCGTGAACCTCGGCATGATTCGGGTCTCCGACGATAATGATGACGTCATTTGCCTCGGAACGTTCCTTCACGATCCGATGGATATTTTTAACAAACGGACAGGTTGCATCCACAATGCGATGTCCGGCCGCTTCGATGGCCTCATACTCCTGCCGGCCGATGCCATGCGAACGCACGATGATGGTGGAAGGCGGAAGCTTTCGGATCTCATCAATGGTATCGATACAGGCTACCCCTTTCTCCGCAAGCTCTCTGGTCACCTCTTCATTATGAATGATCGGACCATAGGTAAAAACCCGCTCGTCATGATCCGAATGCGCCTTTGCGTCCGCCTCCGAATAGGCCAGATCCACTGCCCTTTTGACGCCGAAACAGAACCCCGCTGTTTTTGCAACGATCACTTCCATATGATCACTCCCCGGATGCCATCCGTTCTTTCGCCAGCCGGACGATCTCGGAAACCACCTCTTCGATGGTCATATTCGAGGAATCCACAAGAACCGCATCCTCTGCCTGTCTGAGAGGTGCGATCTTTCGGTTCATGTCCTGAAAATCTCTTTTTTCGATATCTTCCTTGATGACATCCAGCTTCGGATTACCGCCCATCTGCTTTAATTCTTTAAACCGCCGCTCTGCCCGAACCTCCACGGAAGCCGTAAGATAGATCTTGAGCTCGGCATTCGGCAGAATATTGGTTCCGATATCACGTCCGTCCATCAGCACATCATTCTTCGTCGCAATATCCCGCTGAAGATCCAGAAGCTTTGCACGCACCTCCGGAAGCGCTGCGGTTCGAGAAGCCATATTTCCAACTTTTTCACTGCGGATCTCCGCAGAAACATCCTGCAGATTTAAGAATACGTGCTGTACATCCTTCTCATAGGCGATATTGATCCGGATATGATCCAGTGCTGATTTTAACCTGTCTTTATCCTCGATATTCGTCTTCGCATCGAGAAGATATAACGCAATGGCACGATACATGGCGCCGGTGTCCACATACAGGAATCCAAGGCGCTGTGCAGCCAGACGTGCGATGGTGCTTTTGCCGGCACCGGCCGGGCCGTCGATGGCGATATTCATTTTCCACTAACCCCCTTTGTAAATACTGACCGAAGCCTCCCTTTTCAGAGGAAGATCCGGTTACTGATGTTTTGTCTGTTTTTAATTCGAACAACAAAGATAATGTAACATAAAAACCGTTTCATTTCAACAAAAACGAGACAGCCGCCCTTGCTTCTGCAGTGGTGCTGTCTCATTTTTATCATGCATAATCCGTATCCATCGCCACCTGAAGCGTATAGTCCGGAAATTCCTTCTGTACATCAGTGACGACCTCTTTGTACAGGGCTCTCCGATCCTTTGCATCGAAGCTGACGACGATATCAAAACGGATATTCTTTTCTTCTTTTGTCAGATAAAACCCATGGATCTGCAGGATATGAGGGTGGGCAAGCACGATCTTCTGTACTTTATCCCGGGTCTTTATGATCTCCTCATCTTTCGTGTTCACCGAATAAACTCCGACGGCTGTAAGTATCACCTGATGCTTCGTATAAACTGCCGTCTGGATCTCCCGGATCAACCGGTCCAGCCGATCTGCCGTATAGGTATCCGGAACCTCGATATGAATGGAACCGTTCCATTTGTCCGGACCGTAATTGTTCAGCACAAGGTCATAGGCCCCCTGCACATCCGGGAAACCGATCACCGTTTCCTTGATCTCTTTTGCCAGCTCTGCATCACTGCGTTCGCCCAGGATCTGAGACACGGTATCTTTCAGCATTTCAAACCCGGCTTTGATGATAATGATGGAGATAATGGCACCCAGCCACGCCTCCAGGGATACATCACAGACCAGGAAGACGATGGCCGCAACCAAAGTCGAAGCCGAGATCACGGAATCTAACGTCGCATCCTCCCCGGAGTTGATCAGGGAATCCGAACGGACTCTTATGCCTACACTTTTTACGTAACGTCCAAGGATGAACTTTACCACTACCGCCACACCCACTATGATCAGTGAAACCGTATTATAATCCGGCGTTTCCGGATTTACGATCTTCTTTATGGATTCCACAAAGGATGTGATACCTGCATAAAGAATGATCAGCGAAATGACCATGGCACTGAGATATTCGATCCTGCCGTACCCGAAGGGATGCTTCTTATCCGGTTCCTTTCCGGCCAGTTTCGTTCCCACGATGGTGATAAGGGAGCTTCCTGCATCCGAGATATTATTTACCGCATCCAGTACAATGGCGATGGAATTGGTGATAAGTCCGATCACTGCCTTAAAACCGGCCAGCAATACATTTGCAACGATTCCTATAATGCTGGTTTTGATGATGGTTTTTTCACGTGATTTATCATCTTCTATCCTGACTGTTTCTTTTGCCATGCTTTTTCCCCGATCAAAGTTTCATCTGCTTATGCAGACCATGCAGTATTATTCCTTACCTGATTATACCATTTATTGGGGAATGAATACTACAGGTTTTTCTCTACAGCCTGGCGAACTTCTTTCATATCAACCGTAGGCTCAAAGCGTGCGATCACCTTACCTTCACGGTCGATCAGGAATTTAGTGAAATTCCAGCGGATATAAGCCTTCTCACCGAATTTTTTATTGTTCATATCGGAAAACTTCTTCAATGCCGCGCTTTTGATTCCTTTTCCAAAGCCCTCAAACGGTTTTTCGGTTGCAAGATATGCAAAGAGCGGATCTGCGGTGTCGCCGTTCACATCAATCTTGGAGAAACGCGGGAACTCGGTACCGAACTTCATGGTACAGAATTCATGGATCTCGCCATCATCTCCGGGCGCCTGATCTGCAAACTGATTACAGGGGAAATCCAGAATCTCAAAACCTTTATCACGGAATTCCTTATACATTGCTTCCAGCGGATCATAATGAGGCGTAAAACCGCAGCCCGTAGCGGTATTCACGATCAAAAGAAGTTTCCCCTTATACTCCGAAAGACTTACTTCCTCACCCTGTCTGTTCTTTACGACGAAATCATACACTGTCTTCATAACGTTACTCCTTTCATAAATACATACGTAACACTTTTCTTTTTCCGTTTTTATCATTCGAATCTCTAAAGGTACCGTAAAATACGCACAGGTAATCATTTCGTATTACTGATTTTGTATTTTACTAAATTATATTGTACGCAACATAATTTGTCAAGTAAAAAATCAGTCCCGGTTAGATTTTTTTCTTTCCGGGACTGATTTGTCCTGATCATTCCTCGATCTTTATATCCTTCAGCAGATCTGCAAGAGAGGTACCGATGGATTCCGACTTGGGAATCTCGATCTCTTCATCTGCAGCTTCCTCTTCCGCAGGATTATCCAAAAGCGCTTTAATGGATAGTGAGAGTTTTCCATCCTTGATCTGGATCACCTTAACATCCACTTCCTGCCCTTCTTTCAGTACCACACCCGGATGTTTGATCCTGTTGTGGGCGATCTGCGAGACATGGACCAGACCGGACATTCCATCCGGAAGATCCACAAAAGCCCCGTAATCTTTCAAGGTACGTACCGTTCCATGGAATACCTCCCCAGGACGAACCTCAGAAATCTTTTTCTTTTTTCCTTCTTCCTGCCGTTCTCTGAGGATTTCCTTTGCGGAAAGAACCAGCTTATCGCTGTCCATATCGGCTTCAATTACACGAACCTCCAACTCCTTCCCGAGGAAAGGATTGCAGTCCTCGATCCTCTCCAGGGATAACTTCGAGATCGGAATAAATGCGCGGATGCCGTCAAAATCAGCAACCACCCCACCCTTTACGATACCGGTAACGGTAACCGTGATATTTTCCCCTGACGCTTTCAACTCTTCTGCCCGTCTCCATGCGATCAGCGTATCCGTATCATGCTCTCCGTCCCCCATCAGGCTGTAGGATTCTTCCAGCATTTTCTCAAAGTCTTTCATAGATTCTTCCATAGTCTGTCTCCCTTTCTTCTCCTTGTCAAAAAACATTCCACAGGCTTTGAATAAATGATGTTGTACGTTGTTTTAAAAATCTTAAAATGCCAGCGTATCCAGTTTATCGGATAATAAAGCGACCTTATCGATACACCGCCCCAGTATCTTCTGGTCTTCCGTAGAGATCTTCGGAGACTTATGGATCTTATGGATCAGACGAATGTAGCTGAGGAACTCAGCCTTCTCCGTCACTTCCTTCAGTTTCCCCATATCCTCTGTATTAAGATATTGTTTCAGAAAACATTCACAAAATCTCATGGCATTCTGATAAGAGAATCCCATAAAATCCTCCACCACAGAGGGATCATCTTCTCCCAATACCACGTAGAAGTAATAAATGCCGCTGATATCCACGATCGGATGTCCCACAGAGAGTCGGTCCATATCGATCAGAAGCGGCTCCCCGTTCTGCAGAAATACATTTCCGGTATGGAAATCTCCATGAACCAGAGTCTTCGTCTTGGGGATCGTGTCCAAAAGCCGAAGACACTTTTCCGCCAGAGCGTCATTCTCGTACGCGATTCCTCTTTTCACATAGCCCTTCAGTCTGTCCGAAGCATCCGGAAATCCCTCATCCTCGGAAACCTCGATGCCATGAATCGTCTTTGCCAGTTCCGCCATCAGCTTTGCGTAAAAATCGATCTGGCCGGAATTCCTCTGCATACATTCCGAGATCGTGTCCGAATCCACCAGCTCATACATGGATCCGTATAGTTTTCCGACAGATACGATCCCAAAGGAAATTGCAGTTGGGATCCCCATAATAAATGCTTTCCGTGCAAGGGCGATCTCATTTTCCACATCGCGATAGGTGTTGTTGTGATTGTATACCTTGATGATCAATTCATCATCATAACGATATACTTCCCCCTTGGCTCCTCTTCCGAGCAGCTTGCATCCGTCGATGGAAACCTCTCTGTACTTTTTATACCTTGCCTTTTCAGAATCAAAGGTTCCCGGCCAGATGAAATTGATATGCTTGATCAGTTCCTTGAACGCACCCGTTTTGTTCAGCTGAAGCTCCACGATCTCGGCAATGCTCCGATAATACCAACGGTGTTCTTCCGGATCCTTCTGATGAAGAACCTTCCATAACTCCTCTCCCCGTTCGGAATAGATTCTTGCCAGAGATCTGATATTTGCGAGCTTATCGGCAAGCCAGAGCATCTGAACCCCGATATCGTTGCTGTTCTTCAGAACCTTCAGGGATTCTTCCTTTCTTTTTTTCCATGTGGCCGACCGGTCTTCCCCGGGATAATCATTCTCGGTTTCCGATGCCACGATCATGGCCACCCGCTTGCCAAATCTTTTTTCTATATCCTGAAGGGTTCCTGATGTTTCCTCAAGGATATCATGAAGAATCCCGGCCGCCAGAATTTCCTGATCATCTGTCATGGTCGCAAGGATCTGGGCAACTTCCATGGGATGAAGAATGAACGGAACCCCTTTAAACTTACGCACCTTTCCCTGATACATCACCGTTGCATAAACGATCGATTCTTCAAGCAAATTCATCATGACTCATCCACCACCTTCAATCGCCCTTCTCAACCTTATTGAGCTCATCCTCCGATACCGTCTTCAGAGAATAAGTATCAAATGCAGGATCTGTGGGAAGCTGGATCTCTATCCGGCTGATCTTATCCAGCCTTACATTTCCCTCTTTCAGGATCACATCGAAGACATGTCCGCCTTTCGTCCTGTCCTCGGAAATAAAATGCAGATGCCAGCCCGGCATATTGATCCCGTCCATATGGTCCGGATAATATACCCCGACCAAAGATCCCTTGATATTATCAAATACAAATGAAGTCTGATTCGAATCCAGAACCGTCTTCAGAGTGACATGGTGGGATCTGTATGGAGCTTCCGATCTGGCATCCACCTTTTCAAATAAACCATCGATCCGAATCACATGCATGCTGTTCAGTCCGAAGTGTTCTTCGATCCTGCGGGTAAGCTCCGTGCGGATCGACTGAATATTCGGCATATTCTCCAGCCGGAACTCTCTTTCACCGTGAAGCCGTGCAACTGCGGCAAAGGGAACACCTGCATTTTCATCCACCTCGATCACGGAACCGTCTTTCTGTGCCCTGTAACAATGGCCGTCCAGGACGATCATTTCACCGTTTACATCCTCATACGTACCAAGACCCGTATCTCCTTCGAGAAGCAGATCTCCTGCACGTGTCACTGCCCGGGAATAGCCCAGCGCAAGCGCCTGAAGGGTTGAAATCTGATACATCTTATTCTTCAATTCCGTATACCTCCGTAAGTATTATTTCGATCAACCGTTACTGATGATCTGATCATCCATATCCAGTTCATACACCGTGATGATATCGCCTATGACATTTACAATATTCAGCAGACCTCCGAAGAATGCTTCATAGATGAACGCGGCCGATATAAGCACATCGGCTCTCATAAAGTTCAGGATGATCAGCATGCCGATGAGAACAGAGCCCGGCTGATTTGGTGCACCAAGGGAAAGGTAGAAGACCAACACTCCGATCAGGAGCATATCCGTGATGTGGACTTCCGAATTTCCGGAGAACATCATGATGATCGGGAGCAGTGTCAGAAAAAAACAGTTTCCGTCCAAATTGATCTCGGAAAGAACCGGTATATTTATCTCCAGCATCTTTCGATCCATCTTCCAGGTTTTGGCACAATATCGGATATTGTATGCCTCTGCATCGATCGCCGAACCGATCCGATAGTTCTCCAGGAGCAGCGGACCGATTTCCCTGATAAAGGATCGTACCGGTATCTTTTTTCTTGCCAGTCGGATCAAATAAAAGATCCCAAGCAATAAAAAGCTCACAAGAACCGTCGTGAGCACTTTCCCATAGAAAGAAAGCGCACCCATTCCCATACTCAACATCACGTCAAGGAATGCCAGAAATACAAAGAACGGCAGTCCGTACATTATGATAGTTAGAATTCTGGAGAATAAAACATAGCATGTATCGATGGCCCGCTTCAGCCTGTCAAAGTATTTTCCGACGGTACATAATGCACTGGCAACCACCGTAGCGAGGATCAGCAGCGGGAAGGGCGATGTAACCATAAAGGGTGTGAAAATATCCGAGGGAATGAGCGTTGCAAGAGCCTCCTGAAATGACTCACTTACGCTCAGCGGACTGCGATGGTCAATACTCATGTTTGGTACGAGCCACATCACGATCCAGCTGATCACCAGAGCCATCAATATCGCGGACACCGAAGATACAATGATCGACTGGCGGATCTTTCTTACACTTGACCGTCGTCCCAATATGATGTAGGTGTCTGTCAGGTTCTTCAGATAAGAAATAAAGGTGACGGGAGCTCCCACCATCAAAAGCAGGTTTGCACTCCATTTCTCAAAAGGAAATATCACCCCGGATAAAATATAATGATTCTCCTCTTCCGAAAAAAAGCATCGAAGCAGTATATATACGATCACGGCGAGCAGAAATCCCAGGACACAGGGGATCAGTGTTCTCCCACAGCTATGCTTTATGGTGATCTGTATACTGTTGATCCCATTCACATAACTGTAATCCAGCTTTTCATTATAAGCTTTCAGGATCATGTCTTCCAAAGAAAGATCCTGCCCGTTAAAATCCGCCGGGATATACATCTCCCCTTCATACTCTATGACAATACTGGTGCTGCCCCAGTGTTTTTCTCTGCAGATCTTCAGAACCGGATCATCCTCTTTGGTCTGTTCTTCAATATTATGATAGATCGATTCAAAAACAAGCAGGGCTTCAGAACTGGCCGTTTTCGAAGCTTTATCGGTTTTAAGGATATTTACTACAAACTGCCGCCCTTGTTCAAAGTCCCGGGACATATTATTTATCCCGATGGACTCGATTATTTTCTTCCTCATAAGCCCGGTTTCACCCCACGTATTCTCGTATTGAATAGCTTATGCCTTTGTTACCCCGGCATTATGATTATAACATAGATAAAAAGAGCATGCTATCGTTTGTTGCATCTCATTCTATCAAAATGCCGGGGGCAAAAGATATTTTGCCCCCGGCTGATTTTTTGCCCCGACGGGCATGTCACTCAGTCTTATAATTCGCCGGACTTTTCAAAACTTTGAATGATCCGGATCATTCTTTATAATGCTGAACCAGATCAAATGCAAAACCGGACGGGGAAATCATCATAGCCGACTTATTCTTTTCGGTTTCTATGGTTCCCTTGGTTGCGGTATCGGGACGTTTGAATCCCATCTTGGTCAGTAGTTCAAAAGCCTCATCAAAATCGTCCACATTCATACGGATGATCGTTCTGTCCTGAGCCATGCCCGGCACACCGGCAATATCGATATAAAATCCATTCGCGTCCTTCATCCTGACGCTCGTTACTAAATTCTTTCCGGTATCAACCGTAGGAGCATGACGCTTTTCGAAGCCAAGTTCCTCAAAAAGCTTTATGATCTCCTCAGCATTCTGTGTAAGGATCATCGGGTTAAATGTTGTGATCTTCATTTTCAGTTCCTCCTTCTTGTATTACCTTCACAATTTATAGCCGCTATCATATCAAAAGAATTGTCACAGAACTGTCACACGGATCCATTGTCTGTTGTCTCTTTTGGATGATCGGGCCTCATCTTTGACCTTACTCCTCGTCCTTTTTAATGTGCTGAACCAGATTGATCCCCAATCCGGATTCAGAGATTAAAAATGCAGATTTGGAGTATCCGGTTTCGACGGTTTTATCTCCGTAATAGTTTTTGAACCCGCGGTCTGTAAGCAGCTTATATGCCTCATCAAAATCGTCCACATTCATACGGATCGCAATCTTGTCCTTAGGCAGCGGGATCGACGGAGACGATATATCCAACGCAAATCCATTTGCATCCTTCATACGGATATCTTCCACCTTTAATTCTCCGATATCCTTCGGATTATGATTCTGTTGAAATCCCAATGCCTGAAACAACTCGATGATCGGCTTCGCATTATTCGTCATGATCTGCGGATTAAATGTTGTAATCTTCATAAAATACCTCCTGTTTGATCTGTCACACTTCTGCTCATATTCATATATGACATAAGCGGATCATTCTTCTGAATACCCAAATTACAGTGACCGGTCTTAATCACGATCCTTTATATGCTGTGAAACAGACAGAATGAATCCGGATTCCGAAACCATGATGTTGATCCTGGAAGATCCGGTGTCGATGGTTTCATTCGCTGCTTCATGTCTTGCTTTATGAAATCCGTGTGCTTCCAGGAATGCAACCGTCTCATCAAGATCATCTACATTCATACGGATCATGGTCCACTCTCCGGTCCCCGATGTATATATAATATCACACTTTAAAGAAAAGCACCACATTTATTCAATTTACTGAACACTAATTTACCTTGAAACTGATATCGAGCTGAAACCGAACACGATCCGTTTCAGAAAGCAGAGAAAATCCAGTGACAGGCTGGATCAACTCCTTGAATCCGCCTCCCAGATCAGTTCCTCCAAAGTCTGATACAGATGCTCCGGTTCTACGGGTTTTGATAAATGTGCATTCATGCCGACCTGAAGAGAACGCTGAACGTCCTCATCAAAAGCATTTGCCGTCATGGCTATGATGGGGACGTTCTTCGCATCCGGCCGGTCCAGCGAACGGATCGTCCTGGTTGCTTCCAGGCCGTCCATTTCCGGCATCCGAACATCCATAAGCACGGCATCATAATATCCCACAGGGCTCTTCTCAAACATTTCCACGACGATCCTGCCGTTCTCTGCATGATCCAGCTCAGCTTCACGCATGGTTATGATCTCTTTCATGATCTCCGCATTGATCTCAACATCCTCCGCAAGGAGAATATGTCTTCCTTTCAGATCCGCCCTTTTCTTCGCCTTATACAGACTCATATTGTTTTTTCTGGCGATCCGCTCAAATTCATCTATCACGTTGGAAGCAAAGAGCGGCTTTGAAAGAAAGCTGTCCACACCGATATGCAGCGCTTCATCCAATATCTCATCCCAGTTAAAGGAAGTCAGGATAATGACCGTCGTTTCCCTGTCATAGCGCTTCCGTATCTCCTTTGCCACTTCCAGGCCGTCCATTTCCGGCATCTTCCAGTCAAGCAGCACCAGATTGTAAGGCTCATGCTTGGCATGCTGCACATCCAGCATATTCAGCGCAGTCTGACCGTCATAGCAGGTATCCGCCTGGATTCCCACCTCATCCAGAACGATCCGTGCATGCTCCGCAGCGATCTCCTCGTCATCCACCACCAGAATACGCATATCCTTTGGATCAACATAGCTTGAGGCAGGTCCGTCATGCTGGCTGTTGGTCAGCGTAACAACAACTTTGAATTCCGTCCCGACACCTTTCTCTGAGCTTACGGAAATGGTTCCGTTCATCAGTTCCACAATACTCTTTGTGATCGCCATGCCCAGGCCGGTACTTCCGTACTTGTTGTTCCGGCTGCTGTCTTCCTGGGTAAATGCATCGAAGATCTTCGGTATAAATTCGCTGTCCATACCGATTCCCGTATCTTTGATACAGAATCGCACAGTGGAATGATCTTTGAAAACGTTCGTACGTTCCACAGTCATGCTGACGCTTCCGGGTGCATCCGTGAATTTGATCGCATTGGAAAGGATGTTGATCAGCACCTGTTTCAGCTTCATATCATCGCCGATATAATGATCACTGATGCCTCCGATGACCTGGCAGGCATAATGAAGCCCTTTTTCACTGCACTGCGACATGACCATGGAATTCAACTGTTCCAGCATGCCGCTGAAAGAGAATTCCTCTTTCCGAATGACCAGTCGTCCTGATTCGATACGGCTCATATCCAGAATATCATTGATCAGCCCCAGCAGATGCCGGGCGCTTGCACCGATCTTTTCCAGGTACTCTCTCGTTTCCTCCGGGATGGATTCATTTCGAAGCGCTAAACTGTCCAATCCTATGATCGCATTCATGGGCGTCCGTATTTCATGACTCATACTGGACAGGAAGGCGGTCTTTGCGATATTGGCCTGCTCCGCAAGATTCAGAGCTTCTGCCAGAGTCCGGTTCCTTGTCATGGCTTCGCGCATTTCTTCATCAATGACCGTAAGCCCGAGTCCTACTGCATGGACCATATGGTCATCCCGATCTTCCGCATGACGAACACCGGCCATACGGATCATTTCGTAGTATTCTCTGCCGTCTCTTTTCGCAAGGTAGCGATATGCGATGATCAGGTTACTTTCCAGGGCCAGACGTACCTGATCCGGCTGGATGAAATCCAGGAACCCCTGGCGGTATTTTTCTTCTACGAAATGATTCGCATACCAGGTAAACCGCTCAAGATACGGAAAATGGACTCCTTCCGGTGTCTGCTCATGATCCGTCGGATCCGCCCTGTAGCAGACCGCATCGTTATTATCCAGATCCACATGATATACGCAGCGGTAATCCGAAGCCATCGCCGTTATCATACGGTCCTGCTGTTCTCGGCGTTTCTGCTGCAGAAGCAGTTCCTCCTGTAAGGCGATCCGGTCTTCCAGTTCCTTCTGCTTGGCCTTCTGACTCTCTGCAAGTTCTGCATTTGCTTTCTCCAGAACTTCCCTTGCCGCCTCCTTATCCTGAATCTCGCGTTTTGAACGCTTTCGATCCCGTACAAGGAGCACAATGATCACTCCTGCGGCTACAAGAATAACGAATACGAAGATCGCCATATGATCCCGAAGCACATCCACCAGATCATAGGACGACAGTCCCTCCATGTATCTGTAGGAAAAATGCTGTGCATAATCCGTGCCCAGCACATTGATCCCCCGGTTAAGGAGCTTCAGCAGCCCCTCATTCCCGATCTTCACTCCAAAACATCGATCATCATAATAGCCGGGCTGACGAATAGACAGATTTCTGTATTCTCCGTTTTTCAGGATTTCATTTGCACGAAGCCCGTTCAGCGTTGTACATTCGACCTTCCCGGAAAGTACGGCGGCAAGGCAGTCCTCGATGGATGGGAAGAATTCGATCTTCGCATCCGGATAGTTTGTCTTCACGAAATAATACTGCATGCGGTTATTATTATTCACCGCAAAATGGGTCGTGGTTTTATCGGTAAACTCTCCCTTATAAATGATCGCGGTAGGCGATGATACGACTGCGGTTGACTGGTAGATCCCATTTTCTTCGGAATAATAAAGTCCTCCGCCGACAGGGAAAGCTACATCGATCGCGCCGGAAGTAATATCCGCGATAAGGGAATCATAGCTCTTGTAACCACTGTACGTGACATCGATGTCGGATATTCCGAGTGCATTCATCATATCCGGAATAATATCCCGGACAACTCCGGTAACCTTCCCGTTCTTATCGGTATCACTGTACGGCAGGTAGTTTTCAAGATAACCCACCCGAAGGGCCGTGTGGGTACTCATCCACTCCCGCTCTGCCTTTGAAAAGGCACGTGATGTAAGGCTGACGGAATAATATTTCGCACTGAGTGTATTCAGATAGTTCGGTTCCTCCGCAGCCAGCAGCGTCTGTGCGGAATTCAGCTCCGCAAGAAGGTCCGGTCGATGATGATTGACACAGAGAT
>CAMPAX010000008.1 GCA_946633495.1 uncultured Lachnospiraceae bacterium
CCGCATAAACACTGGTATTTCAAGGGTTTCAGACCCCCTCTTCCGTCCAGTTGTAAGGAGTTTGCTGGTACACGTAATAATTAAGCCAGTTTGTATACAGCGTATTGGCGTGGCAGCGCCAGGATTTAATCGGTTTCTTTGACGGGTCATCTTCCGGATAGTAGTTTACCGGAATCTCCGGATTCAGCCCTCGGCCCGTATCCCGCTTATACTCGGAATCCAGAGTCAGTGTATCATATTCCGGGTGACCGGTCACAAAGATATTCTTACCACCTTCAGCGATGATAAGGTAGGGACCGCATTCTTCTGAATCAGCAACAATCTCCAAAGCCGGATTTGCTTCCACAGCGGCACGATCTACGCCGGTATAGCGAGACTGCGGAACCAGAAAAGTATCATCAAACCCACGCACCAGCTCCGTACGCTTATGATAGGTTTTCATCCGGTAAACACCGGAGAGTTTCTTCTCCATCTCAAATTTCGGAATCCCATATCTGTAATACAATCCTGCCTGTGCACCCCAGCAGATATGAAGTGTAGAGGTCACATTCGTCTTTGACCACTCCATGATATCCACCAGTTCCTGCCAATACTCGACCTCTTCAAAATCCAGCTTTTCCACGGGAGCTCCGGTTATGATAAGACCATCCCATTTTCTCGAACGAACATCCTTGAACTTACGATAAAACTGTTCCAGATGCTCTTTGGAGGTATGCTTTGATTCATAGGAAGCCGTCCGGACAAAGTTGATATTCACCTGCAGCGGCGTATTTGAGAGACTCCGAAGCAGTTCCAGTTCGGTATTCTCCTTTAACGGCATAAGATTCAGGATCAGAATGTCTATGGGACGGATGTCCTGGCTGTTGGACCGATTTTCATCCATCACAAAGATGTTCTCATCTTCCAATATTTTTTTTACCGGCAGGTTGTTGTCGATTCTTATGGGCATTTATATTTCCTCCAGTATTCACAAAAATTCTATCTTCACATGATTCAGGGACCACCGGAAATCTCATCACCTTTCAGTCTCACAGATTTCCGGCGATATAGTCCGCCTCGGTGATAATGGGAATTCCAAGTTCCTTCGCCTTCTTATTCTTACCTGAGGTCGAAGCAATATCGTTGTTGATCAGATAGCTGGTCTTCGCACTTACGGATCCCGCCACTTTCCCGCCCCGGTCCTCGATCTCTTTCTTCAATGCATCCCGGTTTGGATAACTCTCGAGACTTCCCGTAATAACGAAAGTCTTGCCGGAAAGGTCCTGCGGGAGGCTGCTTTCCTCTTTTTCAATCACAAGCTCCGGAAGCAGCTGATCCAGTTCACTTCTATGTCCTTCATCGGCAAAATACGCTACATAGCTTTCCGCAATGATCGGACCGATCCCTTCGATCTCACACAGCTCGTCATAGGGTGCGTCAAAGCAGGCAGCCGGATCCTGATCAAAATGCCGGACGATCAGCTTTGCATTTGAAATCCCTACATTCGGAATTCCCAATGCGTAGATCAGATTCGCCAGGTTCACCTTCCTGGAAGCTTCTATACCTGCGATAAGATTCGCGTAGGATCGTTCTCCCAGCTTATCCATCTGTACGATCTCGTCTTTATATCGATCCAAATGATAAAGGTCCGAGAACAGCTTGATAAACCCACGATCCAGAAATCTTTCCAGCGTAGCCTCGGATATACCATCGATATTCATGGCATTTCTGGATACAAATAGCGAGAATCTCTTCAGATCCTTAGCCGGACAATCGGGATTCGGACAAACCAGCGTTTCAGTATCATTTTCATTTTTGATCAGGGTTTCTTTCCCACAGGCAGGGCAGGTCTTTGGAATGATCAATGCCCCGGAGCGGGTCAGATTCTCGGAAATCTGAGGTATGATCATATTGGCTTTGTAAACCTTGATCCGATCCCCCTTGCCCAGTGCCAGTTCTTTCATGATGCTGATATTGTGAACGCTGGCACGCTGTACTACGGTTCCCTCAAGTTCCACCGGTTCAAAGATCGCTACCGGATTGATGAGGCCTGTCCGGGAGGGACTCCACTCCACATCCAGGAGCGTTGTGACTGCTTCCTCGTCCTGCCATTTAAATGCGATAGAGTCTCTTGGGAACTTGGCGGTCCTGCCAAGAGATCTGCCATAAGCCACATCATCGAAGGACAGCACGAGTCCGTCGGAAGGAAAATCATTCTTAGTGATGGCCTCGGAAAACCAGCGCACCGCATCCGGCAGTGTTTTCGAGGTCACCGTCCGATACTCCACAACATCGAATCCAATGGAAGTAAGGAACTTAAATCGTTCGTGGATGGACCCTCCTATCCTGCTCAGGATCTCCGGATCCTCCGGATCCACCATGGAAAATGCATAGAAATGCACCGCTCTCTCTGCGGTCACGCGGCTGTCCAATGCACGGACCGTTCCGCTGCAGAGGTTTCTTGGGTTTTTGTATCTTGCTTCCGTATCCGGGATCGTGGCATTCAGTTTATTAAAATCCGAATAAAAGATCACCGCTTCTCCGCGAATGGTAAACCGTCCCTTCACAGGAATGCTTTGGGGGATATTCCGGAAGGTTCTGGCATTTGGGGTGATCACCTCACCGACCTCGCCATTTCCACGTGTCACCGCTTTGGTCAGCGCACCATCCTCATAGGTCAGGACCACAGTAAGACCGTCCATTTTCCAGGACAGAATTCCCTGATGGTCGCCCAGCCACGCCACAAGGGCCTCTACTTCCTTTGTTTTATCGAGCGAGAGCATGGGCGAGGGATGCGGCTCTTTCGGGAGAGAACTTACCACTTCATATCCCACCTTCTGCGTGGGGCTTCCGGCCAGTATGGTCCCGGTTTCTTTCTCCAACGCTCCAAGCTCGTCATAGAGCTTATCATACTCAAAGTTGCTCATGATCTCCCGGTCTTCCATATAATACGCTCTGGACGCATCACCGAGGATCCGAACAAGTTCCTTCATTCTTTCAATTTTCTGTGTATTATCGATCCCTTTATCCATTATAACCATCCTTCTCCAAATGGTTTACAGCCCCTTCCCATATTACATGAGGCCAATCTGCGGTCCGGATCACATGAGCCTTTCCGGTGTGCTCTTTCCCATCAACCTTTGGCCCGGCCGCCCGCGATCCGCCTTAATTCGATGAGTTCTTTCCCCAGAATCTCCCGGTATTCTCCCGGACATAGTTCTCCCAGGAGGATATTGCATTCCCGGATCCTCTTCAGAAATACGACACGATAATCCAACGCTTCACACATCCGGCGGATCTGACGATTCAGTCCCTGTGTCAATATGATCCGAAATGTATTCTGTCCCTGTTTCACAACTTTGCACGGCCGGGTCACGGTATCCAGAATCTCCACTCCTTCGGACATTTTTTTCAGGAATTCCGCCGTCACCGGCTTATCTACCCGGACCACATATTCTTTTTCATGATGATTTCTTGCCTTCTGCAGCTCATTCGACAGTTCCCCGTCATTGGTCAGCAGAAGAAGTCCCTGGGAATTCTTATCCAGCCGTCCTACATAAGAACATGGAACCGGCAGTGTCAGTGTCCGAAAGATACTGTCTTTATCCGCGTCTTTTGCGGTGCAGACCTGCCCCAGAGGCTTATAATATGCAAAAATACGGAGACTTTCTCTGGGAGAAACCTCCTCTCCCCTTAGAGTCACCACATCCCCGGGAGCCACTTTTGACCCCAGTCCCGCAACCTCGCCGTTGATCCGTACCTCTCCGGCTGCGATTGCCTCGTCCGCCTTCCGGCGTGACAGGACTCCTGCTTCGCTCAGATATTTATTTATACGAATCCCGTTTTCCATAATCTCCCATCGCAGGCAGAACATTCTACATGTTCTGTACTTA
The DNA here is from genome assembly GCA_946633495.1 of uncultured Lachnospiraceae bacterium. GTDB lineage: Bacteria > Bacillota > Clostridia > Lachnospirales > Lachnospiraceae > Eubacterium_Q. The sequence continues at coordinate 3,873 of CAMPAX010000008.1, forward strand.
ATAACTTGTAAATATCGCTTGTTTCAAGTATAATAGTGAAGTAAACATCTGATTTCAGTTAAGATTCTTAAGTCCGGAGGATCATCATGGATCATATCGACGTCAAACTATTATCCCTCTTGCAGGAAAATGCCAGATATCCGCTGAAATACCTGGCCAGTCAGGTATACCTTTCTTCTCCCGCTGTATCCGCACGTCTGGAACGGTTGGAAAAACAGGGGATCATCGACGGTTATCACGCCGATGTAAATCCGCTGGCACTGGGCTTTCATATCACAGCCTTTATCAATCTGTCTCTGGAACCCAGGCAGAAGCCGGAGTTCTATCCCTTTATTGCTGCCTGTCCAAATGTTCTGGAATGCGACTGCGTGACCGGTGCATTCTCCATGCACATCAAAGTCTGCTTCCCCAGCACACAGGAACTGGACACTTTTATCGGCCATCTGCAGGCCTTCGGAAAAACAGAAACGCAAATCGTCTTCTCCACTCCGGTACCCTACCGCGGGATCGATGTGGAGCAGCTTTTCAAAGATCAGTCAGACGATGAAGAAGCGAAAGACTAAGGTTCCGTATTCCCGGTATTTTCCGTGCTTCCGGTACCCTGCTGCTGATTGCCGGTAAGACGCTTGTAAAAGTCACGAAACGTTTCATCCTCAGCCGCGCATTTCTCCTGGTCCGCTTTTACCATTTGAGCCAGTTCCTGAATGTCCGGCTTCTGTTCGATGGACGCGATATAATCAAGAACATCTTTTCTAAGAGCGGAATTATCGATCAGATATCCGCTTTCTTTTTTTACCACATATAATGCATGATTCAGCTCCAATGGCGTACTGATCACGTTTGCAATGGATATATTGGCCACTGCGTAAACCACGAAGGAATCCTCCGCGAGTCCCTTTACGGTATAGCATTTGATATTCTTATACCCCGTAACGACTGCCGCTTTCTTCTGTACGATCGTCATATCATCGAACTGAGAAGGATCCAGCACAAGCTTCTGCAGTGCCATCTGATCACAGGCTGCATATGCCGTAAAATAATCATTTACCAGTTTGCTTATCTCCGGATTTGAATCCACCTGATAGATATGTTCCTCCTGGATCCCCATTCCGTCCAGAAGTTCATCTTTATTCTTTACCAGGAAAAATATAACAAAAATAAGTACCGGGATGAAGATGGCCCACATAATGATCAGGTTTCTTTTCACCCTCGGATTGACTCGTCCCGCTTTCCTGCCTGAACTCTTTTTTTGTCCCATACACTCTCACCATTATCCTATATTTTGATACAAAAAATCCCAGGACAAAATGCCCTGGGACTACTCGTGCGCCTGATAGGAATCGAACCTACGCACGCGGCTCCGGAGGCCACTGCTCTATCCACTGAGCTACAGGCGCCGGACTATTCGGATATTCGAATCAGCCTCAACGCTATATACTATATCCTTTTTTCGTAAAGATTTCAAGTAAAACTTGAATTTATTCAGCATCCCTCTTCCAGGGGCTCAGGATGTCTTTTTTCATCTGATCCTGCAGTTCCTGTACCGAATCGAATTTCTTCTCAGGTCTTAGAAAATGCATCAGCCGAACCGTGATTTCCTCATCGTAAAGGTCCCCGGAGAAATCAAAAAGGAAGGTTTCGATGGTAGGAAGACCATCCTTTTCCACCGTCGGTTTCTTTCCGATGTTAGTGATGCCCCGGTATGTCCCAAGCGGCGTTATCACTTCTGACTGATAGACCCCAAAACATGGAAGGATCTTATCCCGGTCAGGGATCAGATTCAGGGTGGGAAATCCTATGGTTCTTCCCAGTTCCTTCCCATGACTTACCAGACCTTTATAGCAGATCCTGTTTCCCAGCAGGCGTTCTGCTTCCTGGATCTTTCCTTCGGAAAGCAGCGACCGGATCCGCGTGGAGCTTACTACTTCTCCATCCATATACAGCTTGTCTATGGCGGTTACGGAGAAGCCGTATTTTACCCCGAGATCACGAAGGGTATCTACATTTCCGGCGTGATCATAACCGAAACAAAAATCGGTGCCGACCACAACATGGGTGGTCCCAAGTTCTCCTACCAGAACACGGCGGACAAATTCCTCCGGCGTCTGAGAAGCAAACTGCTCCGTAAATGCCAGCCGACGCATCCTGTAGATCCCGTATCGATCCAGGACCTGCTGCTGCTCTTCCCTTGTCAGCAGTCCCGGTCCCGGGAAATCGATCTTACAGACACAGGTAGGCATACCTCCATCCTCGGCAGCCGGATCCGCAGCGATCCTTGCCAGCTCCGCCAGAAGGAGCTGATGTCCTTTATGAAATCCGTCGAATTTTCCGATCGTAACCGCAGTCACTCTGTGCTCCCTGTTTTAAGTCTATCTGTCTTTATCCATAATTCGGGATCAAACGCCGGAATATGGATCCGTTATTGTTCCAACTAACTAACTATGTCTTCAGCATCTTTTCATTCAGCAGTAACCCCCGGGCCGCATTATACCGGTAAAGTGCCGTAAGTTCACCCATCAGATAGATACGATAGTAACTTCCATCTGTCAGAGAATCCTTCCCGACTACATTTCCGGGACGAAGCGGATTCCCGTTTATAAGGAGTTTCTTTGCCTCTTCCCGGCAGTTCAGTGCAGGAAAATGTCCAAGAAGCTGATCCATGGGCCTTACATACTGTTCCAGTCTGCCCTGGGTCTTCGCTTCTTTTAACTGGTCCAGGGTCACAGCTTCCTCCAGTGAAAAACCACCGGTGCTCCTGCGAAGAAGGGATGTCATGATCCCTCCGACTCCCAGATCCATGCCTACATCTCTGCAGAGACTTCGGATATAGGTTCCCTTGGAACAGCGAACCCGAAAACAAACCACCGGATGTGCAAGGCAGCGAACATCCAGGATCTCCAATTCATGGATCGTGATCGGACGCCCGGTCATTTCCACCTCTACGCCTGCCCTGGCATACTCATATAGTTTTTTCCCGTCCTTTTTGATGGCTGCATATTTCGGCGGAACCTGAAGAGACTCTCCTATGTAACCAAGCAGAGCATGGCGGATTTTTTCTTCCGTGAGATGTCCAAGGGCTTCCGTGGAAGCCTCCTCCGTCACCCTGCCGGTGATATCATCCGTATCCGTGGAACGTCCCAGTTCCATTTCCACTTCGTATTCTTTTTCCGAAGAAGTCAGAATGTCACTGAGTTTTGTAGCTCTTCCGAGACAAATGGGCAGCACACCTCTGGCCATGGGATCCAGCGTTCCGGTATGTCCCACCGCTCTTTGCCCGAAGATTCCCCGGCATACCGCAACCGCATCAAAAGATGTAAATCCCGGTTCCTTATTCAGTACAACTACGCCCTGATACATCCTGCATCCTCGTATGGCAATTATATTGCCCTCACCGCTCCAAACGTATCCGCGGCTTCTTATAATTGTTTTTTAATCTCTTCCAAAAGCTTAGGCAAGGTCTTTTCGATGGTCCCCGTCCCGTCGAATCCGGCTGCCATCACGTGGCCGCCGCCGCCAAATGCAGCAGCAATCTTACTTACATCCACATAGCTTTTTGCCCTTAGACTGACCTTAAACGTTTTCTTTGTCAGCTGATAGGCAAAGATTGCAACCTCTACCCCATCCGTAAGGCGAAGCTGCTCGACGATGCCTTCCGTATCCATGGTATTTGCCTTGAATTCCTTAAAGGTATCCTTGGATACATAGCCGAAGATCACCTTGTCATCTTCGTACAAAACGGATTCCAGAAGGGTCTTCGCCATCAGAAGATTCTGCTTATAACTCTTCTTATAGAAGGTTCCGTCGATGATCTCACTGCTGTTAACACCTTTTTCCAGCAGCAGCCCTGCCAGCTCCATGGTACTACGGCTGGTGGAACTGTATTTGAACACCCCGGTATCATGCACGATCCCAAGATACAGACAATTCGCTGTATTTAAAGAGATCAGCTCCGGATCGATCAGATTTGCCAACACCTCACATGCACTGGAGGAATCTCCCTCCACATGGCAAAGGTCCCCAAAGCCGGGGTTGCTGACATGGTGATCGATGCAGACCGTGGATATGGCCGACATGAAAAGATCCTGAAACTTTCCGAAACGTTCTGTATCGGACACATCTAATGAAATAGCCAGATCATAGCGTTTCCCGATGGTCTCGTGCTTTACCTTCTTCGCACCATTCAGGAATTTCATGGCTGCCGGGAACGCCTCAAGATAAACATCCACGGTTTTTCCTTCATAATTATCACAAATGTAGTTATACATCGCAAGGGTAGAACCTACGCAGTCTCCATCCGGGCGGATATGCCCGAGGATGCATATGGTTCCGGCTGCATCTATCATCTGACGCAGGCGCTTACCCTTTTCGCGCCGTTCTTTTTCCATATGTGCTTTCCCCTACATAAATACGGCTGTCCGCCGATCTTAGTCCGACAGACCGTCCCCGGCCTCTCCTGATGCTTCTTCCTCTGACTCAGCCTCATTCTCATGGTTCTGATTCTTACGATCCTCGGCAAGAACCTCATCGATCTTATGAGACATTTCTATACCATAAGCAATGGACGAATCCAAAACAAAAGTGATCTCCGGCGTATTTCTCAGGTTCAGCGATGAGGCCAGCTGCTTTCGGATAAATCCTCTGGCACTGTTCAGGCCTTCCATAGTGGCATTCGCATCACCAAGTACACTGACATAACATTTGCATTCCTTCAGATCCTTTGTCACCTCACATCGGGTCACAGAGGTCATAATGCCGACCCGCGGATCCTTCAGTTCGGAAATGATCCTGCTGAGAGAACGCTGTACATCATGAGATACCCGGGATGATCCGTGCTGATTCGATCTCATACTGTTCTCCTTTTATAACGCGTTATAACGCATAGGAAGTTCCGGTTTGCATAGCTCACCCGGTGCTCCCCGCGCCCGGGAGTGCCGGCTTTCATGATCGGCCGGACACTCCCAACGCACGGTTCCTGAGTAAACTCTTACTGACGAGGAACCTCCACCATCTTGTATACTTCGATCTGGTCGCCTTCCGCCAGATCACTGTGTCCTTCAAATACGATACCGCATTCAAATCCGGACTTAACTTCCTTCACATCATCCTTGAAACGCTTCAGAGAAGCAATCTTTCCATCGAAGATCTGTGAGCCGTCACGGGTGATCCGGGCAGACGCATTTCGTTCAACCGTTCCGTCCAGAACATAGCTTCCGGCGATAGAACCGATATTGGATGCCTTGTAAACCTGACGGATCTCAGCATGTGCGATCACACGTTCCTCATAGATCGGATCCAGCATGCCCTTCATGGCAGCCTCGATATCATCGATGGCATTGTAAATGACACTGTACAGGCGGACATCCACTTTCTCCTCTTCGGAAAGCTGTTTTGCCTGTGCATCCGGCCGAACATTGAAACCGATAATGATCGCTCCCGAAGCCGAAGCCAGGGTAACATCGGATTCGTTGATGGCACCGACGCCTGAGTGAATGCATTTGATCAGGATCTCCTCGTTGGAAAGCTTCAGCAGACTCTGCTTTACGGCTTCCACGGATCCCTGAACATCCGCCTTTACGATAAGCTTCAGTTCCTTCAGGGTTCCTTCCTTCATCTGGCTGAACAGATCGTCTAACGACATTCTTGACTTTGTCTCGGCGATCAGGTTCTCTTTGCCTCTGGTGATGAACGCCTCGCTGATGGAGCGAGCTTCCTTCTCCGTCTCCGTGGAGATAAATGTATCACCGGAATTCGGTACTCCCGCAAGACCTGTGATCTCAACCGGGGTTGAAGGTGTTGCCACTTTCAGACTTCTCTGCTTATGGTCGATCATGGCACGAACACGTCCGTTTACTTCGCCGATGGCAACAAAATCACCTACATGAAGGGTTCCCTTCTGAACCAGCAGGGTTGCTACCGGACCACGTCCGCGGTCCAGACGTGCCTCGATTACGACACCACGTGCCTTACGATTTGCATTTGCCTTCAGCTCAAGCACTTCTGCCGTAAGAAGGATCATATCCAACAGATTGGAAATACCCTCGTGAGTCTTTGCGGATACCGGACAGAATACCGTACTTCCGCCCCAATCCTCAGCTACAAGGCCATACTCGGTCAGCTCCTGCTTTACACGGTCTACATTTGCGCTGGGCTTATCGATCTTGTTGATCGCTACGATGATCTCGATCCCCGCAGCTTTCGCATGATTGATCGCCTCTACGGTCTGCGGCATGACACCGTCATCCGCAGCCACCACAAGGATAGCGATGTCCGTAGCCTGTGCTCCACGAAGACGCATAGCAGTAAATGCTTCGTGTCCCGGAGTATCCAGGAACGTAATCCTCTGTTCGCCGACCTTTACAACATAAGCACCGATGTGCTGCGTGATTCCGCCCGCCTCGCCTTCCGTAATGGAAGAATTCCGGATTGCATCCAGAAGGGATGTTTTACCATGGTCAACGTGGCCCATAACGCAGACTACCGGCGGACGTGTGGTAAGAGAATCTTCCGGATCTTCAATATCCCTGAGAGCTTCCTCCACCGGATCGATCTTCTCTTCCTGTTCGGCGATATAATTGTATTCCAAAGCGATCATGGATGCGTCATCATAGGACAATTCCGTATTCACGGTCACCATCTTGCCTTCCATGAACAGCTTCTTGATCATGGCAGCTACCGGCTGTTTGATCTTATCTGCAAGCTCTTTCAGAGTCAGAGTCTCCGGAAGCGTAATGTTCCGGATCACCGGCTCTTCCGGTGCCTTCGGAGCCTGAGGCTTCGCAGCTTTTGCCTGAACCTTCTGACCCTTTTTGCCTCTCAGCTGATCCCTGGAAGTGATATCACTTCTCTCTTTATCCTTCTTGTTGTCGTAACGCTCTTTATCCCGGCTGTTCTTCTCATGCCTGTCGCGTCTGTCCTGTTTGCCGAATTTCTCAGCAGGAACATCACCGGCAGCACTGCGCTCCGGACGATCTCCACGTCCGCGGCCTGCACTGCCGCTCCTCCGCTCGAAATCCTGATCCTTTCCGTCTCTGTCCTTATCTCTTCCCTCAAAAGATCTCGGACGATCTCCGGTTCTTCCCGGACGATCTGCAGGTCTCTGGGGTCTGTCGGAGGATTTATCAAAGGGTCTTCCCGGACGGTCTCCCGGTCTTCCCGGACGATCCGCTGTTCTTCCGCTTCTCCGATCATCCTGCGGTCTGTCGCCGGAGCTCTTTCTGTTTGCTTCCCTGCGGCTCTGGCTGGCTGCAAGACGTTCTGCGATGGTTTTGGCATCGACGATCCTGGTCGGTTTCTGCTTCTCCTGTACCTGGATCGGACTGGAAATGATACGCACCTCAGGCTTTGGAGCTTCTTTCGGCTCTTCTGCTTTCCCGGAGTCCTGATCCTTCTCTTTCTCTGTAGATACGGCTTCGTCCGCAGCAGCCGCAGTCTCTACGTTCTCCCTGGAATCATCGGCATCCTTCTTCTGTTCCTTGTCAGTGGATACCTCTTTCTCCTCTGCTGTAACGGATTCCGCTTTTCCCGTACTTTCTTTTTCTGCTTCTGCTGCTTTTTCGGGTTCTTTTACATCAGCCGCTTTTACTTCCGCCGTAACCGGTGTTTCTTCGGCACCCGAGATCTTTGCTGTGTTTTTCACATCCAAAGCAGTTTCGGTCTCCACGGTCTCCACGTTCTCCGCAGCCGTCGTTTTAACTGTCTTTTCTGCCTCATCTGCTTTTACAGCCATCTTCTTCTCTTCAACAGTCTCTCCTGTCGGTTTCAGCGTCTTTCTTTCGGTGGGCTTAATCGGACCGCCGGTTACCGGCCGTCTGACTCTTGTACGCGGAGCCGCACCTGTCTCTGCAGCCGTCCTGCTTCCTGCAGTCCTTGCAGTTCCTGCCGCACCTGCGGGTCTTGCAGTCCTTCCGGTGCCTGCTGTGCCCGATGCTCTTCCCGTGCCTGCAGCACCTGCGGTTCTGCCTGCTCCTGCGGTTCTTCCGCTTCCGGCACCTGCAGCTCTGCCTGCTCCGGCAGTTCTTCCGGTACCTGCACCCGCACGTCCGCCTTCGGACCCGGTCGTTTTCTTAGCTTTTGACTGTGCCCGGTTGACATAATATTTCCGAACATATTCTATGATCTCATCGCTTAACTCATCGGTGATCTTAAAGCTTTCCATCTTACTTCGGATCCTGCTTGTCACCTCTTTAAAATCAATCGTACGATCATTCGTCCGCTTTCTCAAATCCTCTACCAATTCGTTTAATTTCAAGACGCCACCTCCTAAATCTCTATGCCGAAGCCCTTTGCGAGCTGTCTTCCAAAATTCACATCCGTAATCGCGACGCAGCTTCTGGATTCCTTGCCTATCTTATGTCCCAATGTATCCTGTGTCTCACAAACTGCAAACGGCACATGATAGTAAGTACATTTATCCTGTATTTTCTTTCTTGTATTTGCCGAGGCGTCTTCTGCGATGATCACAAACACGGCGCTTCCTTGCTGAACAGCTTTTTCCGTAAGAAAACCGCCGCTCTGAACCGCTCCTGCCCTTGACGCAAGCCCCAACAGGGAAAGTCGATGATCTGACAAATCTTACTCCTTACTCAATTCCTGGTAGATCTCTTCCGAGATCAGATGTTTCTTTTTTGCGAGCGCATAACACGCCGTATCCTTACAAAGATATGCGCCTCTTCCGTTCTTCCGGCCGGAGGGATCCACTTCAGGACCCCCTTCTGCGGTAACGATCCGGATCAGTTCCTGCTTCGGCTTTGAACTGCCGCAGGCCACACACCGGCGCATGGGGATCTTCTTACTCTTCATCCGCAGTCTCCCCGGATTCCTGATCCTCCGCAGGTTCTGCCGAATCAGCTTCGTCTGCCGCTGCCTCGGCCGTTACATCTTCCTCATATTCAGCGGCTTCTTCACCTTCGTATTCTTCGGGATATTCATCCTCATCGTAATACTCAAGATCGCCATAGTTCTCGGCATAATATGCGTCCATATCCATTTCCGCTGCCTGTGTCTCGCTCTTGATATCGATCTTGAAGCCCGTCAGTCTTGCGGCCAGTCTTGCATTCTGGCCTTCCTTACCGATCGCCAGCGACAGCTGATAATCCGGAACCACTACCAGAGCGGATCTTCCGTCCGGTCCCAGTGTTACCGAAACCACCTTGGACGGAGAGAGCGCATGCTCGATAAATACCGCCGGATCCGGATCCCACTCGATGATATCGATCTTCTCTCCGCGAAGTTCGTTTACAATGGCATTTACACGAGCTCCGTTCATACCTACACAGGATCCTACTGCATCCACATTCTCGTCTGTGGACCATACGGCGATCTTTGAACGAGAACCGGCCTCCCGGGAGATACTTTTGATCTCGACGATACCATCCGCAATTTCGGTCACCTCACGCTCGAAGAGACATTTTACAAGATCCGGATGGGTTCTGGATACTACGATCCGGAATCCCTTCTGATTTTTCTTCACTTCCACAATGTACAGCTTGATCCGCTCGCCGTGTCTGTAAAACTCGCCCGGGATCATTTCCTTCTCGTTCAGAATGGTATCTGTACGGTCATCTAAGCTGACACTCAGGTTATTTCCTACCCAGCGCTGTACAACACCGGTGATAATGTCATGTTCCTTCGTGGCAAAATGAGAGAACACCGCATCTCTCTCGCCTTCCTTGATGGCCTGTACGATGATCCCGCGTGCCTTCTGGGCTGCGATCCGTCCGAAATCACGGGTTGTGATCTCGATCGGTACTTCATCATCAAGATTGTAATTCGGATCGATCTGACGTGCGTCCTCCAGCGTCATTTCCGAACGGCTGTCATAGACCTCTTCTACGACCAGTTTTTTTGCAAATACTTTGATCTCGCCGGTCTCTCGGTCCATACGTACGGAGCATTCGGTATCTTTACCGAAGTCCTTTTCACAGGCAGAAAGCACCGATTTCTCTATCGACTCGATGATCAGGTCCTTACTGATCCCTTTTTCCTTTTCAAGCAGGTCCAGTAATTCGATGATATTCTCTTTCTGCTCTTCACTCTTCTTTCTGACAGCCATTTGTCCATCCTCCTTTTATATGACAAGCCTCAATCATTTAATTCCTTCTCAACATAGCAGAGCCGCGCTTTTGCAAGATTGCTCCGCGGAATGCTGTATTCAAAATCTCCGTTCTTCACGGTGATCCTTTCATCATCGGCGAAAAGAAGCACTGCTTCGAATTCTTTCCCGGGATCTTTTCCGGGCTTCTTCACAGCCGGATCCGATTCCTTCTCATCCGACAGGGAATGATACAGCTTCACTTCGATCAGCTTCCCTATGCTTCGGGTGAAATCCACGGTCTTTTTCAGCGGACGCGTAAGCCCCGGGGAGCTGACCTCCAGTATGTAGGCATCCTTGATAAAATCCTCTCTGTCCAGTTCCTTATCCAATGCCCTTGAAACCACTTCGCAGTCATCGATGGTGACTCCGTCTTTCTTATCGATATACGCCCGAAGGAACATATCCTGTCCTTCTTTTACATACTCCACGTCCCAGAGCTCCAGACCAAATTGTTCGAGGATCGGAAGCACAAGCTCTCTGGTCCGTTCTTCAATATCATTTTTCTTCAAAGCGATCCAGCCCTTTCATAAACAAGAGTGGGTCCGAAACCGAACCCACTCTAGTAAAATCATATGTCTATATCATATTAACATAACATTCCAAAAAAGCAAGTGTTAAAATGCACAACGTTTCCCCTATTTTACCTGCTTTTTTGACAAAAACCCGGAACCATGTTTTTCCTGCCGCAGCGCGTCCGCCGCATTCCGATCTGCCCGGAAATTTACCGATCTTTGTCTGTCCGAAAGTACATTCATTTCCATACTTTATAAGTCACAGCTCGATCAATTCTTTGGGTGAAGCGGAAAAGCTTACATATCCTTCCTCGGTTACTGCACCCATATCCTCGATCCGGACCCCGCCGAAGCCGGGAATATAGATCCCCGGCTCTATGGTTTCGATCATGCCGGGAACGAGAATGGATTCATCCCGGGTATTCAGCGCCGGACTTTCGTGGATATACAGACCGACGGAATGACCCAGTCCATGACCAAAATACGCACCGTATCCGGCATCCCTGATGTAATCTCTTGCGATCCGGTCCACATCACAGCACCTCATCCCCGGGCGAAGTCCTTCCATCGCCAGAAGATGCGCACGAAGCACCGTATGATAAACGGTCCGCTGCTTCTCATTTGCCTTACCGATCACCACGGTTCTTGTCATATCCGAGCAATATCCCTGGTAGATACAGCCGAAATCCATGGTGACAAAATCGCCCTTCTCCAGCTTTTTCTCCGTCGGAATGGCATGAGGCATCGCACTGTGGAATCCGGAAGCCACGATGGTATCAAAGGAGAATCCTTCTGCCCCGTTCTTCTTCATGGCATATTCCAGTTCTGCCGCGATCTCCAGCTCCGTTACGCCCGGCCTCAGGTATTTCAGAATATGTGTAAATGCCTTATCTCCGATGGATTCCGCCTTCTTCAAAAGCTCCAGTTCCTGCGTTGATTTGATCTGACGCGGTTTTTCCATAGCCCCTTCCAGAGGGATCAGCCTTACTCCCAGCTCTTTATGATATTTTGTAAATGTACTGCAGACCATGGACCGGTCTTCAAATCCGACCTTCTCTGCCCCTGCATCGGACAGCTGTTCCCGAAGCTGTGTAAAAAGGGGCGCGTCATGATTATACTCGCGAACCGAGAATCCAAGACCTGCCTCTTCCGTCTCCATCCCGGCTGCTTCCGTATATCGGGAGTCCACATACAAAGTCTTCCGCAGCATCCCCTCTGCATCGACGCTCTTTTGAGGATCAGCGTTCTGAACCGTACATAACGCAACACCCTCTCCGCCACGAAATCCGGTATAATACCGAAGGCTCTTCGGATCCGTGATCAACATCGCATCCAGCCCACATTCCGATATGATAGAAGTAATCTTTTCCATACACCTCTCCTGTTTTTTATACAGCCGAGAAGCCGGACCCCACGGTTCCCGGCTTCTCAGTTACTCGCTTTATCCGATCAAAGATATTAGAATTCCAGCTTTTCTGTAAGCCCTGTCCGGCGTCAAACTTCGACACCGTGACCCTTGTGATTGTATTACATCATTCTCATTCTGTAAATAATCGAATGACATTTTCATATTCACAGACCGGATTATAACACGGTGAGTTTTACAAAAGCTTTACAAGTTTATAATAATAGAAAACGGGCCGCACCAAATCAGGTACAGCCCGCCGGCTTCTATTTTAAGAAAATCAGATTATTTGTTCATCTGAGCCGCAACTTCTGCAGCGAAATCTTCGTTCTTCTTCTCAAGGCCTTCACCTGTCTCAAAGCGAACAAATTTCCTGATTGCGAATGCACAACCATTGTCCTTTGCAACCTTCTCTACATACTGCTTTACGGACTCTTTGTCCTCAGCCTTAACGTAGGTCTGGTCAACCAGGCAGATCTCCTTCAGATGCTTGGAGAAACGTCCCTCAACGAGGCCTGCGAAGATCTTGTTCTCAAGATACTCAGCCTTGTGAGTTGCAGCGATATTTCTCAGTGCCTGGATCGCAGGATCGGAAAGGAAGTTGAACAGATAGTTCATATTTGTCTTCTTCTCTTCGTAGACAGCGATATCTTCTGCTGTCCAGCCCTTATTGTCATCTCCTGCTTTTTCGTAGCTGTCAACCTTGTTTGCAATCGCTTCCGCAATAACAGCGTTCAGGATCGGCTTCGGAAGAGATGCGGGATCAGCCAGAGAGCTGTCAACGATGATCTCTTTCTCCTTTGCAAGCTCAGCTGCAGAGATCTCTTCTCTCTTCACGTAAGAAGGATTCATGGCAGCGATCTGCATAGCGATGTTCTTCATAGCTTCCTTGATCGCATCGTTGGGTGCGTCACACTCAGCCTCAACAAGAACGCCAATCTTTCCACCCATGTGGATATAGGATACAACTACGTCGCCGGATACTTTCTCAAACCGACGGATCGTCAGATTCTCACCGATCTTAGCGATCATAGCCTTGTGATGATCTGCTACGGTTGTGGACGGATCGATCTTAGATGCATCTGCAAGAAATGCATCCATATTTGCGTAATCGCCCTCATTAATCTGCGTTGCAAGACCTGCAACATAGGTCTGGAATACTTCATTCTTAGCTACAAAGTCTGTCTCGGAGTTTACCTCGATAATGGTAGCTGTCTTAGCATCCTCGGAAATGACTGTGGACACGATACCTTCTGCAGCGATACGTCCTGCCTTCTTCTCTGCTGTAGCAAGACCTTTCTTACGAAGGAACTCAACGGCTGCATCGAAATCGCCGTCTGTCTCTGTCAGTGCCTTCTTGCAGTCCATCATGCCGGCACCGGTCATCTCTCTAAGGTTCTTTACATCTGCTGCTGTAATAGCCATAGTATTTCTCCTTTTATATCAGTTTACTCTTCGGTTGCTTCTGCTTCCTGGGACTCAGCCTCAGCAGCTTCCATGGACTCAGCATCAGCGCCCTGATTCGCCTCGATGACTGCGTCAGCCAGCTTGGATACGATCAGCTTTACGGCACGGATCGCGTCATCATTTCCCGGAATTACAAAATCCAGTTCTTCCGGATCACAGTTTGTATCAGCGATACCTACGATCGGAATGCCCAGTGTGTGAGCTTCCTGGATGCAGATATGCTCCTTTCTCGGGTCAACTACGAAGATCATATCCGGAAGGCGCTTCATCTCTTTTACACCGCCGATGTTCTTCTGCAGCTTCTCCATCTCTTTCCTGATCTTAACAACTTCCTTCTTCGGAAGAAGTTCGAAGGTTCCGTCTGCTTCCATCTTCTCATACTTCTTCAGAGTCTCAACACGGGACTTGATGGTCTTGAAGTTGGTCAGCATACCACCCAGCCATCTCTGGTTTACGAAGTACATACCGCAGCGCTCTGCCTCGGTCTGGATGGAATCCTGTGCCTGCTTCTTGGTACCTACAAAGAGGATCTTACCGCCGTCTGCAACGGTATCAAATACTGCTTTGTAAGCCTCGTCCATCTTTACAACGGACTTCTGCAGGTCGATGATGTGGATCCCGTTACGCTCTGTGTAGATGTACTCGGACATCTTGGGATTCCAACGTCTTGTCTGGTGTCCGAAGTGAACACCTGCCTCAAGTAACTGTTTCATGGAAATTACGCTCATCTTTTTTCCTCCTGGTTTTTCTTCTGCATACCCTGATGTACGGACGGTCAACCGACAGGCGGCACCAGCGTCCACGGATATTGCATGATTTTTCGCGCAACGTATATACTAACATATCGTTTGTGAATGTGCAAGCGTTTTTTCCTGACGTTTGTCTCGATATTTTCCCGACGTTTTTCCCGGCATATTTTCTGTCGGGCAGGAAGGTTTTTTGCCTCCATCCGATTATTTCCGCATCTTTTGGGAAACGTCTTTACCGGATGATCCCTCCGCCCAGCACATATTCGCCGTCATAAAAAACTGCCGACTGCCCGGGTGTAGCCGCACGCTGAGGCTCGTCAAATATAAGGACTGCCTCCTTACCCTCTTCTCCGGGGAGAAGCACTGCCGGCTGTTCTTTGTGGCGGTACCGGATCTTCGCTTTACATCGTACCTCTCCCGTGGGAACCGGTCCAGTGATCCAATGAAAATCCCGAAGATGCACTTCTTTATGAAAGAGGTCGGATTCATCGGAAAGAACCACCTGATTTTTCTCCGGGTCCAGCCGGGTAACATAGATCCGCCGGTCTGCCGGAACTCCCAGCCCCCTTCTCTGTCCGATGGTATAATGAATGAGACCTTTGTGACGCCCAAGTACATTTCCGTCCCGGTCCACGATATCTCCTTCCGGATATTCACGGTTTCTGTAGCGGCAGATCATGCCGGCATAATCTCCGTCCGGCACAAAACAAATATCCTGGCTTTCCTTCTTTTCCGCATTCCGAAAGCCCTGCTCTTCCGCGATCCTTCGTACTTCCTCTTTCCTGAATCCGCCCAAAGGAAATGCGATCCGCCCCAGCTGTTCCTCCGTCAGCTGATACAGCACATAGCTTTGATCCTTCATGGGATCCACTGCCTTTTTCAGGAAATGATGTCCATCCCGTTCCTCGATCCTTGCATAATGCCCGGTGACGATCTTCCGGCAACCGAATAGCTCCGCCTTCTCAAACAGGGCATCAAATTTCATACAACGGTTGCAGTCAATACAGGGATTCGGCGTTTCGCACCGTTCGTACGCCTGTACAAAGGGTTCGATCACCTTCGCACGAAATTCCTCTTCGTAATGAAAAATATGATACGGAATTCCCAGCCGTTCACAGACACTTCTCGCATCATCCGTATCCTTCTTGCTGCAGCAGGTGGCTAAAAGATCCAGCCCTACCATATCATTCTCATAAAGGCGCATGGTACATCCCACACAGTCGTATCCCAGCTCCAGCATCTGTCTTGCCGCCACGCTGCTGTCCACGCCTCCGCTCATAGCAATAAGCGCCGTAGGTTTTCCTGCGGCGCCGCTGCTGTTCATCTGATCATTTTTCTGATTCATGATTTCCTGATCCATGGTTCTTAATCAACGTCCCTGTGTGGTTAGTTCTTTTGCGAGTTCCTCATAAGTCATGCCCTTTTTCAGAGTCATGGTTCCGAAGTGCAGCTTGTTGGAATACTTATTATTCTTCAGCCATTTATCAAAATCCTTTGCACTGTCCACAAGACCGTTTGTTTCAAGAAGATTTGCGATCTTCTCAGAGGACATCCCGCGTTTTACTTCGATCTCAACCGTCTGTCCCTGATTTCTCTCTTCCTCTTCCTTCCTGGCTCTTTCTTCGGCTGCTTTTCTCTCTTCCTCTTCCTTCCTGGCTTTCTCCTCGGCCGCCTTTCTCTCTTCCTCTTCCTTCCTGGCTTTCTCCTCGGCCGCCTTTCTCTCTTCCTCTTCCTTCCTTGCCTTTTCCTCGGATGCCTTCTGTTCTTCCGCCTCTTGCTTTGCCTTATCCTCCGATGTTTTGGCAGGATCTTCCGTCGTCTTTGCAGGATCTTCCGTCGTCTTTGCAGGATCTTCCGTTGTCTTTGCAGGATCCTCCGTTGTCTTTGCCGGATCCTCCGTTGTCTTTGCCGGATCCTCCGATGTCTTCACGCCCTCCGTTGATTGCTCCGTAGTTGCCGATGTGGAGGATTCACTCCCGCTTACATAGTTTCCTGTCTTAAATGCGGTATAGCTCACCGCCACACCGATGCAAAGTCCTATGCCGATTCCACGTAACAGATATTTTCTCTTCATGTTCTGTCCCTCCCCGGCTTACTGATTCTTTGTGTTGCTGTCGATGATGTACTTCACCTCACCAACGCCCATTTTCAGTACCTTGGAGATCTCAATGATGCTGAGACCCGCGCCGTACATTGTCAGGATATTGACGGTAGGATCCTCTGCCGTAAGATCGATCCCCTCCCGATCCAGAATCTGATCCAGATTCGTTATTGCCTTCAGATCATCTTCTTCGTCATCGAACTCGTCATCAAAATCATCGTCATCACTGACCTCACCCTGCTGACTCTTCCTGTCTTTACGAGCCTTACGAACAAGCGTATCACGAACCGCATCCTCGATGGCTTTCTGTCCGGAATTGGAATCCTGCGGAAATGCGACTATATTGGATTCTTCCTGCCCTTCTTCTTCATATTCTGACTCGGGATCCTCTTCCTCGTCTGCAGCTTCCTCTTCGTAGTCCTCTTCTTCGTAATCCTCGTCTTCGGGATCTTCTTCGGAATCAGAAATTTCAGAAGAAACGCTCACAGGCACCATTTCCAACTCTGCTTCGGATTCCTCATCTTCCTCTTCTGTTCCGTCATCCGGTGTCTCGGTCAGATCCTCATCTGCTTCACGTACATCCGACGCTTCGGCCAAGACCGCTTCTTCCGCTGCCTGTTCAAAAGCTCCCTCAACCTCTCCGGCTTCAGCTTCCTTGGCTTCGTCCGTGAGGCTGTCTTCGATTTTTTCTTCTATCTCTTCTTCGACTGCTTCTTTGATCTCTTCTTTAACTTCTTCTTTAGCTGCTTCGACCGCTTCTTCGGCCACTGCTTCCCCGGAGAGTTCCTCATTTTCAGCCCCGGCCTCTGCATACGATACTTCTGCTGAGCTTTCCGCTGCAGCAAACCGCCCTGCAGCCTCTACCTGCTGCAGCTCCTGAAGACGTGTTACGGACAGATCCGCTTCCTCTTTCAGTTTCTCAAGCCCCTTCTTATACTCATCGATCAGTCCCAGCTGGATCTTAACTTCCTTTTCCTTGTCGACGATCTGTTCAAACACTGTCTGAACTTCCTGACGATTCGTTGCCCAGCCCGCGGAAATGGCCGATGCCTGATTGGAAACCGCCTTTACTCCTGCTTCAGAGCGTGCGTCGATCTCAGCCAGCTTCTGATCTACCTTGGAGAGCTTCTGATCGATGGCACCCATTTTATCGGCAATTTTCACTTCAATCACCGGCTGTTTTTCGGAAACTGCCGATTTCACTTCTGTCTCGATGGCCGTCCTGGTGAGATCCTTCACCTGTTTCTTGCCATATTCCCTGATAAATGTATCCGTCAGCTTCCTCAGCTGCTTCTTATCCGCTTCCGTAAGATCCTCTCTGAGACCCGGCGTGGTCTTTTCCACAGCCGCTTCCTCTTCCTTTGCCTCATCCTTTCCTGTCAGCAGGAAGCTGACTACGATCAGTACAAGTCCGATTCCAAGTGCGATAATTGTTGCTGCCGTCATGTTCTTTCCCCTTTTCTATATCCTATATCAATGTTGTGTTTTCTGTCTCTATTCTTCTGAAATGTTTCAGGATCAAATTCCCGATTTTTTATTTTGTCCTTATTTCCCGATACGATCCAGGACCAAATTCCCGTTTTATGTATTCCACCGCTGCCGGTTCAGATCAGGTCGTAATACGCCCCTTTCTTCTCCGGATTCTTCTGTACTGTATCCGTCTCTTTATAGAACTGAAGCAAAGTCTCATTCAGGACTCTGATATGCGTTCCCCGCATTCCCATGGATTTCACTTCCAGAACACCTGCGCCTTCCAGCTTCTTGATGGCATTCACCAGGATCGATCTGGTCATGTGATTCTCCGCTGCGACCTTGCTGGTAACCAGGATCCCCTCGGCTCCCGGCAGGGCTTCCACTAAATATCTTACCGCTTCCTGTTCGGAGGAGGACAGTGAGTCCAACGCCGCCCGAAGGATCTCCTTCTTCCTTTTCCTTTCATCATCCTCTTCATAGATTGCCCGCATGATCTCAAGCTCGATCACGGTATTCGCATATTCACTCAGAATGATGTCTTCTACTTCATAATCTGAGTCTTCCCGGAAAATGAACGTGGTCCCCATACGTTCACCGGCAAAAAAAACCGGGAGCAGAATTGCCGATATGCCCCTGGCGGCCGAACGCTCAAATCCCAGCGTTTGAAGATTTACATTTTCCTTTGTGGAAAGAACCGAAAGAAACCTGTTATTCAGGTCTCCGTCAATCATATCCCCCACGGAATCAGCGATCAACTCCGTCAGCCGGTTGCTTTTTTTGTAGATCCCCAGGACCTTTCCCTTTGCACTGACAACCATACAGCTGGCAGACAGGATCTCCCCCACCACCTCACAGATATCATTAAAGATCACAACCCGAGATGCGTTGTCATGCAGAAGCTGCCCGATCTTCCGGGTCTGATCCAACAATGTCACACTCATACCCTTTACTCCCAAATCGAATTATACCATCGACTTACTTCCGGGAACGTTCTCTCAGCACACCTTCCATTTTCCATTTCACCTTCTGTTTTATTGCCTGCTTTGGTTTCATGGATAGAAAAAGTTTGTGCTGATCACCCCAACGGATAATATAGCACAAACTTATTACGTAAACAATATTAAATTGTATAAACCGCGTGACTTTTTTAAAAATTGTCAGACTTTAAAGGTTTATTCCGTATTTTTTGTACCGCCGATTCATTCTTCGGGTTTATAATCTTCTACATAGCCGCATGCCGCGTCCATACATGCGATCCGCTTACCCTTGACCGTCATCATGGATCCGCATTTCGGACAGAGCTTTGCCACCGGGCGGCTCCAGGACATGAAATCGCAGTTCGGTATATCGATACATCCATAGTAGATCCGCCCCTTCTGAGTCCGGCGTACCACGATATCCTTACCGCACTTCGGGCAGGCTACACCGATCTTCTCAAAGAAGGGCTTTGTATTCTTGCACCCGGGGAAATTCGGACATGCCAGGAATTTCCCGTAAGCACCATATTTGATCACCATCTGGGCACCGCATTTATCGCAGATCTCTTCGGATTTTTCATCTGCAACGTGGATGCTGGCGAGATTCTTGCCTGCATTTTTGATCGCCTCTTCCAGATCCGGATAGAAATTCCGGACAACCACCTTCCACTGAACGGTTCCTTCCCCGATCTTATCCAACAGTGATTCCATGTTCGCCGTGAAGCTTTCGTCAATGATCACGGGGAATCCGGCTTCCATGATACTGTTTACTGCCGTTCCAAGCTCGGTAATGAACAGCTCCTTCTTCTCCTTGGAGACATATCTCCGTGCCAGAAGGGTTGAAATGGTGGGCGCATAGGTAGAGGGACGGCCGATTCCATTCTCTTCCAGTGAACGCACCAGCGATGCCTCCGTATAATGTGCCGGAGGCTGTGTGAAATGCTGCTCCGGGGTTACCGAATTGCATTTCAGCTTATCTCCCGTCTCTATACCGTGGAAATTCACTGCGGCTTCCTGCTTCTCCTGACTCGGATACACTGTCTGGAATCCGGCGAAGGACAGGCTGCTGGTAGATGCACGGAAAGTATATCCTGCGCTCTCCGCTGTCACCGCAAAAATATCAAATACCGCCGGTTTCATACGGCTTGCCACAAACCGTTCATAGATCAGCTTATAAAGCTTATACTGCTCGTCGGAAAGCACCCCTTTCAGCGCCGCCGGCTTTTGGTCCAGATCCGTGGGACGGATCGCTTCATGCGCATCCTGGATCTTCTTGTCATTTTTCTCCTGTAAAGCGGGATCCGCCTCATACTGAGGGCCGTAAACCGTCCGGATCATTTCACGGACTGCCTTATCCGCTTCCTCTGAGATCCGGGTGGAATCCGTACGAAGATAGGTGATAAGACCAACCGTTCCCTGGCCCTTTATATCCACGCCTTCATACAGCTGCTGTGCCACCCGCATGGTCTTGGTGGTTGAATAATTCAGTCTGCCCGCAGCTGTCTGCTGAAGGGTACTGGTCGTAAATGGCAGAGGAGCCTTTGTGCTCCGCTGGGATTCTTTCAGATTTGTTACTACAAAAGGAGCTTTTCCCGTCTCCTTCTCTATCTTCCGTGCTTCTGCTTCTTCTTTGATCTCTCCGGTATATTTGAAGTTGACCGGTTTTTTCTGCCCCGGAACGGAAAGCTCCGCACCGATCGTCCAATATTCCTCGGGAATGAAATCCTCGATCTCCTTATCCCTGTCGCTGATCATTTTCAGCGCTACCGACTGCACACGGCCGGCAGAAAGGCCTCTTTTATGCACCTTTTCCCAGAGCAGGGGACTAA
Source organism: uncultured Lachnospiraceae bacterium (assembly GCA_946633495.1). GTDB lineage: Bacteria > Bacillota > Clostridia > Lachnospirales > Lachnospiraceae > Eubacterium_Q. Next base: position 24,479 of record CAMPAX010000008.1, read on the forward strand.
TGCCATATCCCACCAGCCGGTCCAGTACACGGCGTGCCTGCTGCGCATCCACAAGATCCATATCGATGTCACGCGCATTTTTCAGGGATTCCTTTACCGCGTTCTTTGTGATCTCATTGAACGTGATCCTTTTAAACTTTCCCGGCTCCAGCTTTAATACGATGGCAAGATGATACGAGATAGCTTCTCCCTCACGGTCCGGGTCAGTCGCAAGATATACAAAATCCGCCTTGGAGGCTGCCTTACGAAGGCTCTTCAGAAGATCACCTTTTCCGCGGATCGTAATATAATGCGGTTCAAAATCATCATCGATGTTCACACCCATATCGCTCTTCGGAAGGTCCCTCACATGCCCCTCCGAGGCGATCACTTCATAGTTTTTTCCCAGGTATTTCTTAATGGTCTTTGCCTTTGCAGGCGACTCTACGATCACCAGATACTTTGCCATTTTATTCCCCCGAATATATACAAAACCTTAAAATGATGGATCGTTTCCGGGCAGCCGGAGCCGATTCCGTCCATGCCTTGAAACGACACACACTATACACCGATTTTTCGCAGCATGCAAGAAAAAATTTATCTTCCATATTAAAAAATCACAGAACAAACATGATTTGGATCAGTTTTCCGCCTTTCCTTTTCAGTCACGGGAGTCCCCATTCTCCCGCCATAAAGGATCATACAAAGGATCTGTGAGTTCATCGGAAAGATCGTAGATTTTCCGGATATTCTCCGATGTCAGGATCTCCTCAGGGGTTCCGATGCGTGTTTTCCCTGCTCCGGTAAATGCCAGGATTCTGTCGGCCAGAACCCGGGCCTGCCGTGTATCATGCAGTGCGACCACCATGGTCTTCCCATGTTCCTTTGCTGCTTTTTTCAGCATCCGGATCAGTGAGATCTGATGATGCAGATCCAAAAAGGAGGCCGGCTCATCCAGAAGGATCACCGGCGTATCCTGGCAGAAAGCCCGTGCAAGCATAACCCTCTGTTTCTGACCGTCGGACAGCGTATGATACAGGCTCTCCGCCAGAACCGTTGTTCC
>CAMPAX010000009.1 GCA_946633495.1 uncultured Lachnospiraceae bacterium
TCTGGTATTTCTTTAAGCCATCCGGAGCGATGCAGACGGGATGGAAGAAGATCGGGGGTGTCTGGTATTTCTTTGAATCATCGGGGGCCATGGTTACGGGGAACCGAAGGATCGGAAGCAAAACCTACCGGTTCAGCAGCAGCGGGGCGTGTCTGAACCCGTGATCCGGGCTGCGGATCATCAGCTGGGGGCAAAATACCTTTTGACCCCAGCATCATAAAACCAGGCAGAGACACATACAAAAAGGGCGGTCCGAAACTCATAGTCATGAGATTCGGACCGCCTGTTCGTGTTGAAAACGGTTACATGAAATTTGTTACGATCGCTGCGATCCTTAGCACAAACATGATAAAGATCCCATACATGATGGGGCTTATATCCTTTCTTTTTCCGGTGAAGATCTTTAATACTACCCAGAAGAGTACGCCGAACATGATACCATTTGCGATGGAGTAGGTCAGCAGCATCATGATAATGGAAATGTAAGCGCTGACGGTGTCTGCGATATCCTTGTCGAAGTCGATCTTCCTGCAGCTGGAAAACATCAGCATACCGACATAGATCAGCGCCGGAGCAGTTGCAAAACTGGGGATCGCCAGGAAGATCGGGGAGAGTACGATGGAGATAAGGAACATGACTCCCGTGGTGACGGCGGTAAGCCCTGTCCGTCCGCCGACAGCAACGCCGGTACTGGATTCTACGAAGCTGGAGACTGTAGAGGTTCCGAGGCACGCCCCCACGGTGGTACCTATGGCATCCGCCATGAAGACTCTTCCTGCTTTCGGGAGATTTCCGTCCTTATCCAGAAGGTTTGCTTTGTCGGCTACTCCGACTACGGTTCCCACAGTATCGAAAAGATCCATGAAGAGGAAGCTGAAGACAATGGCGATAAACTGAAAAATGTGTTCCACCGCCCAACTGAAATTGAATTTAAATGCGGTTTCTGCCAATCCGCTGAATCCAAAGGCATCATGGAAGGATGGAATCAGAGAGTAGGCCCCCGTGGCCGGATCCGCATCATACCAGCCTATGGCCTGTGCGCCGATACCGCAAAGCCAGGTGAGGATGATGCCGTACAGCACGGCTCCTTTTACCTTGAAATGTGCGAGGATGACGATCAGCAGGAAGCCGAATAATGCAAGCACCACGGTGGGAGAAGACAGATCCCCCATGCCGATTGTGGTGGATTCATTGGATACGACGATGCCTGCGTCCAGCATTCCGATCAGCGCTACGAACAGCCCGATGCCGGTGGAAATGGCAAATTTCAGATTCTTTGGAATGCCGTTTACGAGGGCTTCCCGGAATTTGAACAGAGACATAAGGATGAAGATGACGCCTTCCACGAACACTGCAGTGAGAGCAATCCGGAAGGGCTCCGGCTCGTCGCCGAGTTCCCCGATGCAGACCGTGAAGGCAAAATACGCGTTCAGTCCCATACCGGCAGACAGTGCGATGGGATAATTCGCCCAAAATCCCATGATAAAGGTTGCGATGGCGGAAGCAATGGCCGTTGCCAGAAAAACACCGTTGGAGTTCATGACATTTCCGAGGATATTCGGATTCACTGCAAGGATGTAGGCCATGGAGAGGAAGGTGGTAATGCCCGCAAGGATCTCCGTCTTTACATCCGTGTTGTGTTCCTTCAGATGAAAGATTTTCTCTAACATAGTATGCTCCTGTTTATATTTCTATACCTGCGCTTCTGGGGTATCGACAGGCTGTTGTTATCGATCCCGCACATGATCAGGCATGCGCCATCATTATACACGATACATGATTCCTGTGCAAACAGGAAGTGTCCTGATATGAGGTGAATCGCCGCCTCTTAACCTAGTATAGCGTCTCTCAAATAACCGGACCGAATGCTTGCCCGCTTACACCGATAGCACAGAACAAAAATCCTCAGCGTAGCCCGCTACGCCTACGTTTTTTGTTCTGCACTCTCGGGCAAGCGTTCGGCGCATTCGTCCATTTATTTTTCGGACGTTATACTAGTGGTTGTAATTAGCAATTCGAACAGATATAATGATTCTGTAAATCTTCTGGTGAGGAGGGATCATGGGATGGATCCGAATTATAAGATCAATAATCTGTGCCTTCGGTATGCGGTTCCGTTCCGGCTCGGCATTCATTATGACGAAGCGGTAGATCGGATCAGCAAAGAAAAAACATGGATCCCTTTTACAGGCGATATCGAGATCTCGGAAAGTGATCTCTATGAATACATCCGTGAAGAGATGTGGAAACCGGCTGAGGACGACCCGGAATCCAAAGAAGATGCAAAAAGGATCGGAAGTGAATGGATCTATTCCGGAAATGTACGCTCTGTTCCAAAAGAAAACGGGTCTTCCGGAGAGGAAAACTTTGGGGCGGTCAGAAGAAAGATGGAAGCCGCCACTATCCGAAAGTTCAGTTATTTTCCGGACCAACTGAAAACCCCGGGATGTATGGATCTGGAAATAAACTACGCCGGAATCCGCCTCTATAAAAATGGCCATGGCCTCTTCTGGTTTGAGATCAGTGCGGCAAATAAAGGAAAAAAGAAAGAAGAAAAAACGGTATTTCACGACGCACAGGAGCTGGTGCAGTTCCAGTATCGGGTGCGCGAGCTGAACCGAAACAATCATTGCTATCTCTGGGAAAAATGCGTAAATATCCGGGATGCATCACAAGGGGAGGAAGAGATAATCCCACACATGGATCTCGGGATCGTGTATCAGCGAACGGAACTCAGCAAAAATCGGATCAAAACAGACTATCTTGCTCCGTTCCTGCTCGGTTACTGGATCCAGGAACAGCTGGCATTCCTGGGCACCGGGTACCGCTTTTTTGCGGAGCGAAAACCGGTGTATTCAAGCCTTTATAAACAGTACTGCAATATAGCAAAGAAGACTGCTGTATTGAACGGGGAGGCCGAAGATTCAGAAGCGGAACCCCGAATCCTCGGCCATGGTGAATATACCGTGAAGGATTTTGGAAATGCACCGGATAAGCTCATCCTCTTTTCGTATTGTGGGTTTATGGGAGCAGAAGAGGAGGCAGAGCCTTCGCCGGAGGAGTGGAAGCAAAGGCAAAAGCTGACCTACTGGCTGGCGAATGGTTATAAGGATTCCTATCATCTTAGCGAAGAGGTGGGCAGGAATATGATGCGGCCGTTTAATGAGGTGCTGTGGTTTGCGACCCTGGAAGGAGTCGTATACACATCCTGGGCCGAAAAGGATAACATGGAATTCTATGCCAGCGGACTTATCCCCAAGTTTCGATCTGATTATTTCCGGCTGTTTTTGAAAGTACTTTATCAGTCATATTCTCTGCTTCTGTATGCGGAGCGGATCCAGCGGGAGGTTCCTGCTGCCCCCATCGACCGTGAGCATAAATGGCCGGAGGAGGAGGTACAAAAGGTTGAAAAACTCTACGGAGAGATCAGTCTGTTTCAGGCCAAAAGCATGGCGACCACAGTCAGCCATATTCATCACCAGAGCGAGTTCTACATTTATCTGAAGAAAAGGTTTCACATCCATGATGATGTAAAGAGCGTTTCCGCCGGACTGGATGCGGTAAATGCACTTCTCCATGAAATCCATCGTATGGATGAAGAAAAACGAAGAGACAAAGAGAACGAGCGAATCGCCCGGGAGCAGGAGGTAAGGGCGAAGGAATGGATCGAGGAACAGAAAAGAAAGGACGAGGAGCAGCGCGCATGGAGACGTGCCGAGGAGAGAGAGCAGGCCAGCGATAACCGCATCCAGAAGATCCTGACCATATTCGCCGTTCTTGGGATCGGTTCCGCATTTGTGGACTGGTATCAGTTCATCTGGGATGTCGCTGACGGAGAACGTTGGTCCGGAGCGGGTCTGGGCAGATTCATTGCTGAAATGGTGATCCTGGTTATCGTTTTGGGCGTAAGCATTTACGCGGGCATACAACTTTGGATGGCGCATAAAGAAATGAAAGCGAGCAGCGGGGAAGGGAAGGCTTTGGATAACACTTCCGGGACAAAAAAGCGGGAGAAAGGGGAATAAAAAATACTTTTTTTATGTTTTTCTTCGTATTTCCTTTGTATAAAAGACAAAAATGTGGTACAATGCTTTCGGGAAAGCAAAATACTATCTGAGGTAGCAGGATCGGAACTGCAAAAAACTTCAAATGAATGCAGGAAACTGAAGCTATCAGGTGTGTAATTAAGAAGGAGGAGACATTATGACAATCACAAAAGAACAGACTGGCAGTGCTCTTACAGTTGCAGTCGAGGGACGTCTCGACACAACCACCGCACCGGACCTTGAGGCTGAACTGAAAAGCTCTCTGGATGGTGTGAGCGAACTCACCGTCGATCTGGGCAAGCTCGATTACATTTCTTCTGCCGGACTCCGCGTTCTGCTCTGGGCACACAAGACCATGAGCAAGCAGGGCTCCATGAAGGTTACAAATGTTCAGGAAGTCGTTAATGAAGTGTTTGAAGTAACAGGCTTCGCTGATATCCTTACGATCGAGTAATCCACGGGGCAGATATGGTTTCGGGGGAACCCTCGAAGTGCCCGATGTCGTCAAATATGAGAGGCAAGGAGAAACCGACGTGCCAACCACGTCGGTTTGTTCCGTTCTATGGCATTTTATCCGAAACGGGTCATGTCCGGCGGGAAGGGGGCGATCTGTCCGTTGGCCCGCCGTGATCTGTAACAGATAAGGATATTCAAATGAGTGATAATATACTGAGACCCATTTACGTGATCGGGCACAAGAATCCGGATACGGACTCCATCGCGTCGGCGATTGCATACGCGTATCTGAAGCAGCAGAAGGAACCGGAGGAACTCTTTGTCGCCGCCCGGTGCGGAAATATCAGCAGTGAAACACAGTATGTATTAGACCGGTTCGACTTTCAGCCGCCCCGGTTTATCGGTGATGTCCGGACTCAGGTCCGTGACATGGAAATGCGCCGGATCGCAGGCGTTTCGGAGGACATGTCTCTGAAGGACGCCTGGGAGATCATGAAGGAGCATAAGGTCGTGACCCTCTGCATCACGGAGGGGAAAAAACTTACGGCGCTTATCACCACAGGCGATATCATGGAATCCTACATGGGTTCCTATGAGGCGAATACCCTGTCCGATGCGAAGACGTCGTATACGAACATCGTTGCTACTCTGGATGCAGAGATGCTGGTGGGAGATATAAATGATGTTCAGACCGAAGGAAAGGTCATCATCGCTTCCGGGACGCCGGACGCTATGGAGGAGCAGATCTCTCCCCATGACATCGTGATACTGGGCAATCGCTACGAATCACAGCTTTGCGCCATCGAGATGGAAGCGGACTGTATCATCGTCTGCGCGGGTGCAAAGGTGACGGAAAGCATAAAAAGACTTGCAACCGAGAAAGGCTGCAAGATCATAGTGACACCTCATGATACCTTTACGGTGGCCCGTCTCATCTATCAGAGTATGCCCCTTCGGTATTTCATGCGATCTAAGGATCTGCAGACCTTTAAGGCGGATGATATAATCGAGGATGTGCTCCCCATCATGGCAAGCACCAGGCATCGGTATTTCCCGGTGGTGGATTCTGCGGGAAACTACAAGGGTATGGTCAGCCGAAGAAACTTTCTGGGAGCGAGAAAGAAGAAAGTGATCCTGGTGGATCATAATGAGAAGACGCAGACAGTGAACGGGATCGAAGCTGCGGAGCTTCTGGAGATCATCGATCATCATCGTCTTGGTACGGTGACCACCTCAAAACCGGTCTTCTTCCGGAATCAGCCGGTGGGCTGCACCTGCACCATCATTTATCAGATGTTCCAGGATGAGGGAGTCGATATTCCGGAGGAGATCGCGGGACTTATGCTGTCGGCCATCATTTCCGATACGCTGCTTTATCGGTCTCCTACCTGCACAAATGCGGACAGGATCGCCGGTGATAATCTGGCACGGATCGCAGGCGTTGATCCGGAGGAGCTGGCAAAAGCAATGTTCCAGGCAGGCAGTAATCTGGGCGGAAAATCTGCGAGTGAGATCCTGCATCAGGATTATAAGAAGTTCACTGCGGGCAGACATACCATCGCCGTGGGACAGATCAGTACCATGGACCTGAATGAGGTTGAGACCATTAAAGAGAAGGTTCAGCCTGAGATGGAAAAGCTCCGGGAGCAGGACAATGTGGATCTGCTGTTCTTCATGGTGACCAACATTTTAAAGGAATCCTCGGATGTCCTGTTCTCCGGAAATGGTGCGGAGATCATCCTTGAGACAGGGTTCAATATCACCTCCAGAGACCATAAATCTGTATTCCTTCCCGGTGTGGTTTCACGGAAAAAGCAGATGGTGCCGGTGATCACGGAAACCATGCAGTAATCTATGAAAGGAAGTGTGTCATTCAGAGCTTAAAGGAATAAGCAGAGAGCAGAAAGGAAGAAAAACTGCCGGCTCAGGATGGCGGATACACAAATAAGTTTGATGAGGGAATTTACACTTATCACGGACGTAAATACGGATGTTCATCCGTTATACGCAGAAGAACAGGGGATCGTGATCCTGCCTCAGTACTATTATTTCGAGGGAGAAGAGATCATTTACGGTGATGAGATCCTTATGGATGAAGAGACGTTTTATAAGAGGCTGGCTAACGGAGAGACTGCGAAGTCTTCCGGCGTGAATCCGGATCGGGCGAGACGGACCTTCGAAGAAGAACTGAAGAAGGGAAAAGATATCTTAGCCATTATCTGTTCTTCCGGTCTGTCCATGAGCTACCAGACCTGCCACAACGTAGGTCAGGAGCTGATGCAGGAATATCCGGGATCGAAGGTTATAGTCATAGATTCCCTGAATGAGTCCAGCGGTGCAGGGCTTATGCTCCATGTGGCCCGTGACCTCCAGAAGGAGGGGAAGACCATGGAGGAGATCCGGGATCACATCGAGTCCATCAAGCAGGATTTCCAGGCAATGTTCGTTGTAGACGATCTGAAATATCTGGTGCGCGGCGGCCGGCTGAATCCCTTCAGCGGTGCTTTCGGAACGTTGCTGGATATCAAGCCGATCCTCTATCTGAATGAAGAAGGAAAGATCGTTCCTCTGAAGAAGATACGTACCCGGAAACGAGCGCTGTCTGAGCTCCTCCGGATCGCGAAGGAACTGCAGCCGGATCCGAGATATCTGTATGTGGTATATACCTACAACCGGGCGGCTGCGGAGGAGATGGCAGACCGCGTGGAAGAAGAGCTGGGGATCAAGGTGGATCGAAAGTATCATATCATGATGATCAATAACACCATCGGAGCGCACACCGGACCGAATGTTTTGGGATTCGGTTTCCTGTCTAAGAAAAAATGGTCGGAGGTGGAGATCTGACATGGCATACGAACTGAAAAAATCAGAAGAGATGCTGGAGAAGGAACGGCAGGAAGAGGAAAGAATCGAAAAATACGGCGATCATACGGATGAGCTTCGAAGAGATCTTCCGGTTTTTGTGGATATGGCCGCAACGGGAACCACTTCCCGAAAAGTCTCGAATTCCAGGCGGGGGATCATCTATAAGATCATAGGACTTCTGATCCTGGCGGCTGCCCTTTTTGGAGTGTATAAAGGCATTATGTATCTGCTCTCCTCGAGCGGAGAAGATATTTCCCAGTATCTTGGATATAAGGAGTCCGAACTGGCGGACTTCCTGAAGCTGGAATTTAAGGACGCTCCGGAACGGGTTAAGAAGATCCAGCAGTACTCCGGCGGCACCGTTACCGTGCGGGCGGCGGATGAACTGGAAGTTATCTATATCAACGGTGAGCAGGTGGGAGTTGCCACCGATGGCCGCGACTATCGCTTCTTCGGCGTGGGCATCAATGATTCGGAGAAGGATGCGTTGGAGAAGATGACCTTCAAATATGATTATTCCTTCAATGTCATGAACGACCTGGTGGGCGGGCATTCAAAATCATTTTACTACTGCGATACCGCAAAGAATACCTGCCTGGTTTTGACGGTAAATGACAGTTCGGCCCGGGTGGCTTATATGACGTACTATACGGATTTCAATCTGATCAGCAAGGATCTGAGCTTCTGACTGTTCGGCGGGTCAATTAAGGTCTCAAGCGACCGCATAGGCGCGTCGCTCGGACCTTTTGACCCTATCATCATAAAATCAAAAATTTGTCAGTAGAATAAGTTAGAAAAGCGCCTTCGTCAACCAAACGATATATTTTGGTTGACGAAGGCGCTTTTTTTTGATACACTCATTCAGGCTTCTTCCGGTGGATAAGGAAGAACCAAAAACATTTTATGGACAGGATGGAGACGAGCATGAATGTGTGGTTTGCTGTAACGATGGGGATCTACCTCGTGGCAATGATGGGGATAGGGCTGGCTGACGCCCGAAAGACAAAGGAATTTACGGATTATGCCGTGGCGGGAAAACGTCAGAGAACTCTGACGGTCAGCATGACGCTGCTTGCCACGGTGCTGGGCGCTTCCACCACCATCGGGATCACGGATACGGTCTACAGCATCGGGTTCCCCGGAATCTGGTGGCTGGTATTCGGAGCAGTGGGCCTCTTCCTTCAGGCCTGGCTTCTGTCTGAAAAGGTACGTGCCGTCGGTGCAGACACGCTGCCGCATCTGGCGGAGATCACGGTGGGAAAGCCGGCGTCCGTTCTTCTGGCCGGGTTGATCACCATTGCCTGGGTCGGCGTGGTGGCAGGACAGCTGGTGGCCATGCACAGCCTTGTAACATTTGCTACGGGGAGCGATAGTAAATGGATCATGCTTCTTCTTTCCGTGATCGTCATCGCCTATACGGCTCTCGGAGGACAGCTTTCCGTTGTAAAGACCGACCGGGTGCAGCTGATCGTGATCCTGGCGGGAATCCTGGTGGCAGCCATCTGGCTCTTTGCTTCAACCCCCGGATCCGTTCGTGAGGCCGCCGGCCGGATCGAACTTCTAAATGAGTCCTATGGACCCATGAATCTTTTCTCGCAGTTCTTCATTATCGGCGGAGTTTATTTCCTGGGACCGGACATCCTGTCCAGGAACTTCCTCTCGAAGGATGGCCGGACTGCGCGGCGGTCCGCCGGGATTGCGGGCGGCGTTTTGCTGGTGGTGGCATTCTTCATCACCATGATCGGAATCTGGGCCCGCGGGCATGTGACGTCAGAAGAGATCGGGGGACAGAAGACATTGATTTATGTTGTGTCGCTGCTGCCGAAATGGATCGGCGTTCTGATGAACCTCGGGCTTCTTTCGGCGATCCTTTCCTCTACCGATACCTGTATCATTAACGCTGCAACGATCTTCTCACGGGATCTTCTGGGCAAAAAGGACGTAAAGGTGATCCGTTTTGCGGTGCTGGGGATCGGCGGGATCGCCACCGCCATTGCGATCCTCGGAAGCGGGAATATCATCAATATCCTTTCGGGGGCGTATTCCATTTATACGCCGGGGGTGATCTTCCCGCTGCTCATTGCGATCCTGGCTTATAAGAAGAGAGAGCTGCGGCGCGGGCTCTGGCTGGCGGCAGTGGCAGCCGGCGGATGCTTTGGACTGGTGGGTACATTTCTCGGAGACTGGCTTTTGGAGATCGGGCTCCCGGGCTGGCTGGTGTCCAACCTTTCCCTCATAGGAATGGGTGTGTCCCTGGTGCTCGGGCTGCTGTCTTTGAAAGGGAAGATCCCGGAAGCAGAAACTTCGGTTACGGGAACAAAATGAAATTGAAGAATGCCTGAAAAATGATCCGCTCCGTTCTTGACAGTGAAATTTTGCTCACCTATAATGGTTATGTTAAAGAGTGAGACAGGGCTTTATGTGCGCTGCCGATTGTAAAGGAGGGGTGAAATGACAACTTTCAAAAAACGTAGTCTTACCGTGCTGATTACCTTGATGGCATTCTTCGCATTTATTCTTGTGCCGAAGTTTGATGCCAGGGCTGAGACGGAACAGGAGGAACCCGGCATCTATCTGCTGAAGGACAAAGTGGAATCTTCCGTGTATGATCCGGCCTATGTACATTATCTGTACATCCCGAGTGCAGATTACACCAAGGTAGTGGCTACAGTTACATTGCCCAGCGGCAAGACACAGGACAGCAGCATGTATGTTTACGGAAAGTCGGATTTCTGCTATTACAAAGCAACTGCTTACTCCACGGGAACCTATCCGGTGAGCATTGTAGAGTATAAGCAGTCCGGAGGAAACTGGGTAAAAACCGGCGTGAAGGTGAACGCGACCATCACCATCGGCGGAAAGAAAGTCGGCTGGAACAAGACCAACGGTGAGTGGTGCTATTATAACACCAGCGGTGTTCGCCAGTATGGATGGCAGAAGATCAGCGGAAAATGGTATTATTTAGATGATTTCTTCGGTGCGATCCTGACCGGATGGAACAAGCTCGAAGAAAAGTGGTACTATTTTGACAGTACCGGTGCTGCAGCAACCGGCTGGAAGCAGATCAAGGGAAAGTGGTATCATTTTAACGGCGGTGCAGCCATGGATACCGGCTGGACGAAGATCAGCAACAAGTGGTATTACTTCAAGATCAACGGCATCATGGTAACCGGCTGGCAGAAGATCGGCGGGAAGAATTATTATTTCGAGACGAGCGGAGCCATGGTTACGGGCTGGAAGCAGATCTCCGGCAAGTGGTATTACTTTAAGGACAGCGGCGTTATGGCGAAGAAGTGGCTTCAGATCGACAGCAAGTGGTACTACTTCGGAACCGACGGCGTGATGGTAAATGGCTGGCAGGAAATCGACGGCAACTGGTATTATTTCCGGACAGGCGTTATGTGCACCGGTAAGGTGACCATCGCAGGAAAGACCTATAAGTTCGATAAGAACGGGGTTTACCAGAAGTAAAGAATATGCTTATAAAGAAAAGATCCACATCGAAGGTGAAACCCACGGTGCGGATCTTTTTTATTGTCATTCTGAGGCGAAGCCGAAGGATCTTATCCACCGTAAAGTCTGAAAGCCTCTTCACTATGCACAGGATGACAAGATAGATTCATACGTCGGAATTCAGTTCCCGGTTGATGGCGGCAACGTCCTGCTTCAGCTTTCGGAACTGGACAACGGCCAGGATCACATAGGTTGTGGCGTAGCCCAGAAGCGTCATGATCAGCGCCTGGGGATGCCGGTGAAGCTGCCAGAGCAGCACCGTGATCCCGATACATATTGCAGCGGTACTTACAAAATAAAGCAGCCACTGGATCAGAAGACCGATCCGGTTCATATCAAACAGAAAGGTCATAAAAGCAAATGCGAATCCGATTGTGCCATAGAGCAGAACATTGACGTAGGCAGCGATGGCCGGCGTCGGAAACATGGCCCGAAATTCCGGAGACATGGAGATGAAGGTGTCCCGGGTGTGGGCATTTACGATGCTGTCAATGATAAGATTGGCGGTCAGCCCGGAAAAGGCTGAGACGGCGAAGCTGAAAAGCCCGCGCTTTATATATTCTTTCATGTTCATTCCTTCCTGCACCTTATGGTGCAGTGATGTATTTAGAAGTCGGTGGATTGACAAACTTACCCTTGCATGAGAGGAAGGGGCGACTTGCTAAAGCAGTCTCCGGGAGCTTACTGATTCAGAAGCTCCTTGATCCGGGCAACGTTACGGCGGGAGGTGTAGGTTTCGTATCCGTTCCGCAGGATCACCTTAATGGTTCCGGTGATACCCAGATCCAATGCCTTTATCTTCCGGAAATTTACGATCTCGGATTTTGAGATCCGCACAAATCCCTGGGATTTCAAAAGCTTTTCCAGCTGATACAGCTTCTCATTCATGGTGTAACGGGTGTCTTTGCCGAGAGCGACAACATGCTGTGCTTCGGCGTAGAAACTGAAGATCTCTGCGGGGCGGATGCGGCAGCGGTTGCCGACCGGGTCCGTTCCGGTCAGGATCGTGTCGTACATCGAATGAAGCGTTTCCACGATGTTCTTAACTTCATCGTCTGTCCGGTCTTTGCAGACGTGAATCTCTGTCTCTTTATAACGTTCATTGATTACTGTCTTAATATCCATGCTTCTAACCTCCGGAATGAGTATACCTTATTCCGAGGGTTTCCGCAAATTCGGGATTGCGGACCTTTGTGTTCGGTCCATCTCATTCGCAATCGTATCTCCAAAAGGTTCCCTCCATGGATATCTATATACGCTATCATAGGCTGAACTCCGGCTGAGTGAAAGATAATTCCGATGAACGGTCATTTCTTTTGTATGAACGGAAAAAAACTAAAATCTTTAAGGTTTCTTTCAGTTTCCTCTTGTATCATGGCATCATCAGCAAGAGAAAACAGAGTTTATAAATTGCCTGACGATGAAATAAGCCAGAAAGGGGTAACCGGTATGAGTACATTTCAGGAGGTTTTCAAAAGAACCGAGATCAAATATCTGATCAGCAGCGAGCAGTACGAGGCACTGCGGCAGCGGCTGCAGGGTATTGCGGAAGTGGATCGGTACGGTGAAAGCGATATTCTGAACATTTATTACGACACACCGGATTTCAGCCTGATCCGAACCTCCCTGGAGAAGCCGGTTTATAAGGAAAAACTTCGGCTCCGGACTTACGGGACTGCAAAAGATGAGGGGACTTCTTTTATCGAGATCAAGAAGAAATATAAAGGTGTGGTCTATAAACGCAGGATCGACGCTCCCTACAGGAGAGCGAAGGACTATCTGGACGGGCGCGGGGAGCTGCTTCAGACATCTCAGATCAAATCCGAGATCGATGCTTTTAAGCGTGGTTACGCAGGGCTTCGGCCGGCGATGGCCATCTCCTACAAGCGGATCGCCATGGCAGGGATCCAGGACCCGAATCTTCGGATCACCTTCGACCGTAATATTCTCTGGAGGACCGACCACCTGGAGCTGACAAAGGGCCCGGCGGGTGAGGACCTGCTGCAGCCCGGACAGCGGCTGATGGAAGTGAAGATCGCAAATGCATTTCCGATGGAACTCTCCCGGATCTTCAGTGAACTGGGGATCTTCCCGGTATCTTTCTCCAAATACGGAAGAGGGTATGAAGTGATGATGAACCGGAGACTGGCGGGTGCCTGTATCTATCAGCTGGCAGGGGCGGCAAAAAGCCAAAGCGGCAGCGCGGTTGTTTACGCATGATGAACCTGATCTTTGGACGGGCGGCCGGGATAATAAAAGACCGGGCCGTGAAGAAGACTGCGATAGGAGGATCGATCTGATCCTGTGAGGGATAAAACACAATGCAGGCATTACATATATTAGAAAGGGGATGCATACTATGACAAGCATATTCGATACTATTTTTACGACAACAACACCAACCGGAACGGATTTCCTGATCGCGACCGCCTGCTCTGTTATCTGCGGGCTGGTCATTGCCCTCCTGTATAAGATCCGGAATCAATGTTCCAAGAGTTTCCTGATCACCCTGGCGGTTCTTCCGGCAGCGGTGCAAATGGTGATCATGCTGGTAAACGGTAACCTGGGTGCCGGCGTGGCAGTGGCCGGAGCATTCAGTCTGGTCCGTTTCCGTTCGGCTCCCGGCCGCGGCCAGGAGATCGCATGTATCTTCCAGGCAATGGCAGTCGGCCTTGCAACCGGCATGGGTTATATCGGGATCGCGGCAACGTTCACGCTGGTGATCTCTCTGCTGATGCTGGTACTGAATATCATCGGACTTGGAGATTCCTCCAGGGAAGAACGGATCTTAAAGATCACTGTCCCGGAGAATCTGGATTTTGAGGGGAAATTCGATGATACTCTGGAGAAGTACCTCAGTTCCTATACCATCGATGAAGTGAAGACTACGAACATGGGAAGCATGTATAAAATCAGCTACCATGTGATCACGAAGCCCGGTGCGTCCATCAAAGCCATGCTGGACGAACTTCGGACCGGGAACGGTAATCTGGAGATCAGCATAGGACGTCCCACAACCTCCTATGATGAACTATAAACAATCCCTCTACCTTAGCCGGCGGCCGGACCCCTTTCCCGACCGTCGGCATTTTTTATCAGGATCAGGATCGGAAAGAGGATGCTTATGTATCCGGAAGGCGGCGGATCGGACTTTGGGATTTGTCACGGAAATAAGAGAAAAAGACAAGAAAAAGGTTGTCTGTCCACCCTGAAATGAGGTAGAATAAGTGATAGGTTTTAATCGTCCGCGGGGGGTATATGCGGCAGTAAAAAATCACCAGGAGGAGACAATATGGGGACAATTATTGATGTATTGGAGCAGTACACGAAGGAAACGCCGAATGCAGCCATGCTGTTTGATGAAGCGCATTCCAAGGGAATCACCTATTCACAGCTGGATGACCTGACCGGAAGAGTGTATGCGTATCTGAAGAAGAACGGTATAGGGAAAGAGGACTTTGTCCTGATCAATCTTCCCCGTGGTGTACAGCCCATTATCGCAATGTTGGGTGTATGGAAGGCGGGTGCTGCCTGGGCATTGGTAGAAGATACTTATGCACCGGAGCGGATCGATTTCATCCGTGAAGACTGTGGCTGTAAATTCGAGCTTAATTCCGAGGCTATGACGGAGGTTATGAAATGTGATGCACTTCCCGGTCATGAGACTCCGGATGACCATGACGCGGCTTATGCCATCTACACGTCCGGTACCACAGGCAATCCGAAGGGCGTTCTGCATGAATACGGAAATCTGAACCGGGCCATCGATTCCATCCGGATCAATGGAGAGACTCCCTTTACCGGCAAGGATCGGCTCGCACTTTTAGCACCCCTGAACTTTGTGGCGTCGGTTATCGTTATCCTGAAGGGTCTGTCTGTCCATGGCGGCAAGATCTATGTGGTAGGCTATGCCACCATCAAGAATCCCATGGCGCTGAAAATGTTCTTCGTGGAGAAGAGGATCACCATCACGTTCCTGACTCCGTCCTATGTGCGGATGCTGGGCAACCAGACCGGTCCGTTCCTCCGGATGCTCTTTGTGGGCAGTGAACCCGCGAATAATGTATACAACAAGAAGCTGGAGCTGATCAACATTTACGCCTGCTCCGAAAGCGGTTTCGCGGTCGGCGTATTCCCCATCGACAAATCCTATGAGACCTGTCCCGTCGGTAAGCCGGAAGTGAAAACCGATATCCAGCTTTTGGATGAAGACGGAAAAGAGGTGCCTGAGGGCGAAATGGGTGAGCTCTGCTTTGAGAATCCCTACGTCCGCGGATATATCAATCTTCCGGAGGAAAGTGAGAAGGCATTTGTTGATGGTATGTATCACACCGGCGACCTGGCACGGAAGGATCCGGATGGCAACTACGTGCTGCTGGGACGTTCCGGCGATATGATCAAGATCAACGGAAACCGTATCGAGCCGGCGGAGATCGAGGCTGCCGTAAAGCAGGTTCTCGAAGTGAAATGGGCAGCTGCCCGCGGTTTCGAGGAGAACGGCAAGAGCTACCTTGCGGCATACTACACCGAAGATGTGGATGTGGATCCGGACTACATGCGCGAAGAGCTGTCCAAGCGGCTTCCGTATTACATGATCCCTGCATACTATATGAAGATTGACAAAATTCCGCTGAAGGCCAACGGCAAGATGGACCGGAAAGCCCTGCCGCAGCCGGATTCCAGCAATTTCAAGACCGAATATGTGGCACCGGTTACCGAGACGGAGATCGCGCTTTGTGAAGCGATGCAGAAGGTACTGAAGGTAGATCAGATCGGTCTTCATGATGATTTCTACGAAATGGGCGGCGATTCCCTGGGATCCATCCAGGTGATCGTAGAGAGCCACCTGCCGGGGCTGCAGGCCAGCGAGATCTTCCGTGGAAGAACTCCGGAGAAGATCGCAAAGCTTTACGAAGAGAACCATGCAAATGAAGACGGTGAGTCTCCGGAATCCAGGAATGCCGAGGCTATGAAGCATGATCATCCGCTGACGGCAGAGCAGCTTTACATGCTGGATTATCAGCTGTATACGCCGATGTCCACCATGTACAATCTGTTCTCCATGATGAAGGCAGATAAGGACAGCTTCGATCTGGAGAAGCTGGCTGACGCCATGCGGACTGTGATCCGGAATCATCCGGCACTGCTCACCACATTCCATTTCAACGAAGACGGTGATGTGATACAGCGCTATACTCCGGAGGTGGAGCGTGAGATTCGTGTGGAGAAGATCTCCGAGTTCGAGTTCCAGAATCTGAAGGATACCCTGGTTCAGCCTTTCCAGGTCATCGGCGGCTGCCTGTATCGCTGCAGGATCTTCGAGACCGAGAAGAACGGATATATCTTCTTCGATGTACATCATACGCTCTTTGACGGTACTTCCCTGAAGGTATTCATGGGCAACGTAGGCAAGCTCTACATGGGTATGATGCCGGATCCGGATTTCTATTATCTCATGCTTCAGAAGCGTGAGGATGTGATCGATACCGATTTCTACAACGAAAGCAAGCGGTATTTCGAGGATCGGTTCGAAGGCGTGGAATGGTCCAGTTATCCGAAGATTGATCATGAATCCAGAGAGAATGAGATGGGAGAGCTTTTTGCGGATATGGGCATCGAGCAGCCGCAGCTGGCAGCTATGGAGCGCCGTTACAAGATCAGCCGGAATGAATTCTTCATTACCGTGGCTGCGCTGGCCATCGCTTTCTACAACAAAGAATACAATATCAAGCTGTCCTGGATCTACAACGGTCGTGAGGATCTGCAGATGATGAATACCGTGGGACTTTTGTTCCGTGATCTGCCCATCGGACTCCGGCTGCAGGAGGATCATACGATCCGGAACATTTTTGCAAATGTTCATGACCAGGTTCAGAAGGGCATCGAGCACAGCTGCTATCCGTATGTGGATATCCACAATCAGGTCGGCGGAAGCGAGTCCGCATATCTGCTCTATCAGCAGGACATTCGTGATATGAGCGGCGGAATGGACGGCCTGAACATTGAGACAGTGGATATCCGTCAGAATCAGGCGGCGTCCCAGACCATTCTTGATATGGAGATCCTGGACGGTTCCGACGGACTGAAGCTGATGATCGACTATGCGGCAAGTCGTTACAAAGATGAGAGTATCGAGCGCTTCAAGGATCTGTTCCTCCGTGTGGCACAGTCTCTGGTCACCCAGACCTCTCAGGAAGATATGACATTGAAAGAGCTTTATAAGAAGATGGATGATAAGAAGAACTTCTTCGCTCTGGTGAAGGGTATCTTCCGCCGTAAGAAATAAGTCAGTAAACCGAGGTAACCTATGAACAATGATGTGAAGAATCGGATTCGCAGCACCTACGGTGTGAATCGTGAACTTGAAAAGGTAAGCGATCCGTCCCATGCTGCAGTCTGCGAGAATGGAACCTTCATCGGAAAGGATGCGGGGGAAACCATCTCGTTTCGGGGAATTCCTTTTGCGAAGCCTCCGGTGGGAAAACTTCGGTGGAAGAAGCCGGAGGCACCGGAGCCGGATTCCCGGATCTTCGAAGCATTTTACAACGGCAAGACACCGATCCAGACGGAATGGCCGACAGAGACGGCGTCCTATTACCCCCAGGGGGAGGACTGCCTGTATCTGAATGTGTGGGTGAGTCCCGGCTATCAGAACCGCAGGCGTGCCGTCATGGTATTCTTCCATGGCGGCGCCTACGGCTGGGGAGGTACGGCAGATCCCTTGTATGACGGACGGGCGCTGATTACGGCACACCCGGAAGTGATCTTGGTTACGGTAGGATATCGTACCGGCATCATGGGGTTTGTGGATTTCTCATCTGTTCCCGGCGGGGAAGCATTTCCTGATGCACCGAATCTCGGGATCTGGGATCAGATCGAAGCCCTTCGCTGGATCAAAAGAAATATTGCTGCATTTGGCGGGGATCCGGAGTGTATAACGATCTTCGGGGAATCTGCGGGCGGCGGAAGCGTGTCCGTTCTGCCCTTCGTGAAGGAGGCAAAAGGGCTGTTCCTTCGGGCTATCGCAGAGAGCGGATCGGTAGCGCTTACCTATTCCAAAGAAGAATGCCAGGACTTTACAAAGCGGCTGATGAAAGCCAGCGGAGTGAAGACCATGGATGAGCTCATGGCCCTTTCCGAAGAACGTTTGAAAGAGATCAATGAAGCCGTAAATATGTATAACAATTTCCCTCAGCGGGATGGGGTGCTGATCCCCGAGAATCCGTATCAGTTCTATGAGGAGGGGAAGACCGCGGACGTCGATCTTATGATCGGAACCAATGCAAATGAGATCAATTACTGGGTCGGTGAGTTAGGCGGGATCGTACCATATCGCTTCGGAATACCGGTGAAATTTGAAAACGATCTGAGGCTTTTAGCGCCGAAGAAAAGAAAGATCGCGAAGAATTTCCTGCAAAGACAGAAGGGACATCAGATCTGGAGGATGTCGGAGTTCTATAATGAGCTGATGTTCCGGCTTCCGGCCATTCGACAGGCAGAAGAGCACTGCATGCATGGCGGAAAGGTCTATATGTATCTATGGAAAGTGCCCAGCCATATCCGCTTTCGCGGGGCGTGCCACGCTGTTGAACTGGCCTATGTGTTCGGAAATTTAGAAGAGACCATTTTCACCGGGAAGAAGGCGAACAGGGAAATCTCGGATATGGTGCAGCGGATGTGGGTCAATTTCGCAAAGACCGGGGATCCCTCCACGGTACCGTATCGCTGGCCGAAATACGGCAGGCAGTATCGGGCAACCATGATCATAGACAAGAATACTCACGTGGAAATGTCCCCGAAGGACAAGTCCCGTCGGATGCTTCTTCCGCTTAAGGACGAGAAGCTGAAAATGAACTACGCGGACATGAACTATAACGTTCCGTTCGTCCGGAGTCTTGTGGCAGCCGTAACGCTGACACTGGCAGCGGTGGGAACCGCGTTGCTCCGGGTATTGAAAAAATAAACTTCTCACATGTCATTCTGAGCGAAGCGAAGAATCTACTGTCAGTACAGAAAAAAGATTCTTCGGCCTATGGCCTCGGAATGACATTTTTTTGTCATCCTGAGCGAAGCGAAGAATCTTTCAGTCTTTATCGGGTAATATGGTCGTAAAACAGATTTACGCCTCTGCCTGCTCCGGCGGATCTTTGGCGTAGAGCGCTTTCAGGAGCAGCGGGGTCAGGATCGAGCTTATGATGATGAGCAGGATCACGGCCGTGAAATATGCCGGTTCCAGCATACCGGCCTTCAGTCCTCGCTGTGCTACGATCAGGGCAACCTCACCCCGGGTCATCATCCCGACGCCCACCTTCAGGGCATTATGCCCGCGGTAGCCAAGGAAACGTGCGGCGAGCCCGCAGCCCAACACCTTGGACAGGAGTCCCACGGCCACGAATGCCAGGGAGAACCACAGGATGGTCATGTCCAGGGTTCGGATATTTGTCTGCAGACCGATACTGCAGAAGAACACCGGACCGAAAATGATATAGGAGTTGGTGTCCATCTTCTGGGTGATATATTCCGAATCCCGAAGGGAGCAGAGGATCACGCCGGCAACGTAGGCGCCGGTGATGTCCGCCACGCCGAAATATTTGTCCGCCACATAGGAAAGTCCGAAGGCCAGGGCGATGCCGAGGATCGGAATCCGGCGGGTGTGGGGATGACGGTTGTCATACCATTTAAACAGCTTGTAAATGATGATTCCGAGAACGATGGCCAGCGCAAAGAAGGCCAGGGTCCGAAGCAGGACTCCGGTAACGTCGGAGTCCGGTTTCTTGAAACCGATCACCACGGTGAGCACGATGATCCCGATGACGTCATCGATGATGGCTGCACTCATGATGGTCTGGCCAAGCTCACCGGAGAGCTTTCCCATCTCCCGAAGGGTGGAAACCGTGATGCTGACGGAGGTTGCTGTCAGGATCGTTCCGATAAAGATTGCTTTGTAGAATTCCTCTGTTCCGATGGAGGAGAAACCGTAGAATACCATATACAGAAGGGTTCCCAGAAGCAGCGGAACGAAGACGCCGGTGCAGGCAATGATGGTTGCCTTGATGCCGGTTTTTTTCAGGTCGGAGATATTTGTCTCAAGACCGGCGGTGAACATCAGGATGATGACACCGATCTCGGCCATACCTGCCAGAAAGTCCGAGGACTCCACCAGATTGAAAAGGCTGGGTCCGATGAGGAGACCGGCGATGATCTCGCCTGCAACCTGAGGAGCCTTGCATTTTCGGGCCAGAAGTCCGAAGAATTTAGCGGCGATAATGATGATGGCTAACTGACGTAGAATGTCTAATGTGTCCATAGTGTTTGTAGTGCCTCTTTTCAAATGGGTTGTTTTGCCGTGCTGCCGTATCGTCCGAAGGCGTGGCCGCTCCGGGCGTAAACCATATCATAGCACTTTTGATCCGGGGTTACAAGAAGAGGTTTTCGGTACCGTCATTTTCCTTTGGCTTTACCGTTTTGTGAGTGATTTACCTGTCTTGCGGTTCATGTGGGGGTGTGATACAATCATAGGTCGGAGACGGCACAGTATCACGTGAGGTATAACAAAGACACTATACCACGGTAGAAAGAAGGAATCGCATGAAGACGATCAAGAAAGAAAAGAGATTCGGCGTAAGGATCCTTGCGCTGCTTATGCTGGCGGTAATGACCCTGGGCCTTGTGGGGTGCGGAGCATCC
Source organism: uncultured Lachnospiraceae bacterium (assembly GCA_946633495.1). Lineage (GTDB taxonomy): Bacteria > Bacillota > Clostridia > Lachnospirales > Lachnospiraceae > Eubacterium_Q. The sequence goes on from CAMPAX010000009.1 coordinate 20,568, forward strand.
GGCGAAGGAACCACGGAGGCCGGCGGAGCATCCGGCGAAGGGACCACGGTAGCCGGCGGAGCATCCGGCGAAGGAACCACGGAGGCGGGCGGAGTATCCGGTGAGACGGAGACCGCGAAGTCCGAGGCGGATACAACAGAGCCCGGTGGGGCGGATGAAGTTACGATCCGCGTGGGCTCATTGAAGGGCCCCACCACCATGGGACTGGTAAACCTGATGCAGGCTTCGGAAGAAGGAAAGAGCAAAGGAAGCTATGAATTCCGGATGGAGACCCAGCCGGATGTGATCGCGGCTGCATTTGCATCGGGAGAGATCGATATCGCGCTCGTTCCGGCAAATCTCGGAGCTGCATTGTATAAGAAGACGGAGGGTAAGACGAAGGCTCTCTATATAAATACACTGGGTGTGCTCTACTGTGTGACCGGAGATGACAGCATTCGGTCCATTAAGGATCTGGCAGGCAGGACAGTCCTTTCTACCGGCCAGGGGGCTACGCCGGAATACGCGCTGGCATATCTCCTGAAGGAGAACGGCGTAACGGACTGCCAGGTGGAGTTTAAATCCGAAGCGACCGAGATTGCCGCGCTGCTGGCGGAAGATCCGAAGCAGATCGCAATCCTGCCGCAGCCCTTTGTGACTGTGGCGGAGAAGCAGAATGAAGCGCTGAAGACCGCATTTTCCCTGACAGATGAATGGGAAGCGCTGGGAAAGGACTCCAGACTCCTGACAGGTGTCACCATCGTAAGGAGTGATTTTCTGGAAGCACATCCGGAAGCGGTAAAGACATTTATGGATGAAGCGAAGGACAGCTCCGGGAAGGCGGTATCGGATGTGGATGGCACCGCGGAGCTGGTGGCGAAATACGGCATCATCGAGAAGGCACCCATTGCGAAGCTGGCGCTGCCGAAGTGCAACATCGTATACATGGACGGCGCTGAGATGAAGACCGTACTCAGCGGCTATCTTCAGACACTGTTTGATCAGAATCCGAAGTCCGTGGGCGGAGCCATGCCGGGAGAGGATTTCTATAATTAAAAGCCAGAGAACCGAGGGCAAGGGAGAGACGCAGAGCAGGGAAGAACGCCGCTGGGCAAGGGAAAGAGTCGAGGGACATGAAGAAGAAACTCATCATCATCTTCATATGGCTTCTGCTTTGGCAGGGTATTTCTCTTCTGGTGGGAAATAAGATCCTGCTGGTGGGCCCCTGGGAAACGGTGTGCGCACTGGGCCGCCTGGCGGTGACGGCAGAGTTCTGGCAGTCCCTCGGATGGACGCTGCTTCGGCTTCTTTTGGGAATCCTGCTGGGCAGCGGGCTTGGTTTTTTGCTGGCGTATGCTGCGAACCGAAAGCCTCTGCTGGGAGACTTTCTTGCTCCGGCGGTGCATTTTGTGAAGGCGATCCCGGTGGTGAGTTTCGTGATCCTGCTTCTGATCTGGGCCGGAAATACCTGGGTGGCCTTTTACGTGGTGACACTGGTGACATTTCCCATCGCCTATCTGAATCTGCTGAACGGACTTTCCTCGCTGGATCCGAAGCTTACGGAGATGGCACGGATTTTCCGGATGCCCGGCGGGCGACGGTTCCGATATGTGGAGCTGCCCCAGCTGAGAGCCAGCCTTTTATCGGCCATTGGGCTGACCGTGGGCATGGGTTTTAAGAGCGGGATCGCGGCAGAAGTCATCGGACAGGCGCTTCACACCATCGGAAATGAAATGTATCGCTCCAAGATCTATCTGGAGACGGCGGAGCTTTTTGCCTGGACGGCGGTGGTGATCTTATGCTCCTGGGGGGCGGAAAAGCTGCTGAAATGGATCCTGAGGCGGGTGAGCCGATAGTGCTTCTTTGTTCGACTGGATCCGGTTTGCGACAGCATGATTTGAGATTAAGGATATCAGATGACAATACATGCGGATCAATTATATAAATGCACGAAGACAGTAGACGGAGTTGAGAAGTATATGCTCCGCCCCATATCCTTTGAGGTCGGAGCGGGGGAGCATGTTCTGGTGACCGGTGCGTCCGGAAGCGGTAAGACCACGCTGCTTTCACTCATCGCAGGGCTTTCCGAACCGACCGGAGGGACGGTGACTCTGACCGGTGAGGAGGGTGATCCGGAAAATACAGGAGTTTGTTCCATGTTATTTCAGGAGAACCGTCTGCTGCCGGAACTCTCCGCAGTGCGGAATATTCAGGTGGTCCTTCCGAAGCATTATGCAGGAAGAGGAAATGAGAGCCGGGAACCGTTGGAAAAAGTGATCCGGGATCATTTGGGGCGGCTTCTGCCCGGAGTTTCCCGGGATAAGCCGGCAGCGGAGCTTTCCGGAGGAGAAAAACGCCGTGTGGCTTTGGTACGGGCGGTTTTGGCACCCGGAGAGGTGCTGCTTCTGGATGAACCCTTTACCGGGCTGGATGATGCATCCATCCGAAATGTAAAGGAGTATATCAGGCAGGAGACAGAGGGAAGAACCGTGCTGCTTACGGATCACGAAGGGGTCCATTTTCCTGATTGGAGAAAGATTCATGTGGAGGCCGGGTAAAACCGTCGCTGCGGAACCGATTGACGTGAACAGAACTGAACAGAAAGGCAGAATATGATCACAAACGATGTAGGAATTGTCAGCTTAAAACATAAGATCCTGGAGGAGGTTGCCCGTCTTGCGTGGGAAGATAACCTGACGGAAGAGACAAAGGATGCGCTGGTCTATCGGCTGATCCCCGGACCCTATGCGCATTATCGGTGCTGCATCTATAAAGAACGGGAGATCGTACGGCAGCGGATCCGGCTGGCTGAGGGGCTCTGTCCTACGGCAGACCCGGAATATCAGTCGGACAACGTGATCCAGGTGATCCGTCCGGCCTGCGAGGAGTGCCCCATTTCCTCTTATACCGTGACAGACAACTGCCGGCTCTGTGTGGGAAAGCCTTGCCAGAATTCCTGTAATTTCGGCGCGATCTCCATCGGACATCACCGGTCCCATATCGATCCGTCCAAATGTAAGGAGTGCGGAAAATGTGCCGAGGCTTGTCCTTATTCTGCCATCGCCCATCTGGAGCGCCCCTGCAAGAAAGCCTGCCCATCCGGAGCCATCACCTATGACGAGTACGGCATCTGCAGGATCGATGAATCAAAATGTGTCCAGTGCGGTCACTGCATTCATGCGTGTCCTTTTGGAGCTATTTCCGCAAAATCATATTTGGTTGACATAATCCGCGAAATCAAGGCGGGGAAAAAGGTGATCGCCATGTGCGCTCCGGCCACGGAAGGCCAGTTCGGAGCGGATATCTCCATGGCATCCGTTCGTGCGGCTCTGCAGAAGCTGGGCTTTGACGATATGGTGGAAGTAGGCCTGGGCGGAGACATGACGGCGGCTTATGAATCCAAAGAGTGGGCGGAGG
>CAMPAX010000010.1 GCA_946633495.1 uncultured Lachnospiraceae bacterium
TCGAACCCCCGACCTTTTGGTCCGTAGCCAAACGCTCTATCCAGCTGAGCTAAGCACGCAACTATGAAGTTGTTTTCACAACGAAAGTTATTATATATCAAATGAATCAATAATGTCAAGGGGAATCTTCAAGAATTCTTCATGCATTTCCGCGGCATCCGTCCTCACGGCTGCGGAAAGTGTATACGCTTCCTCTTCCACCAAAGTGATCAGACGATGGTCACCACTCACATCGGGCAGCGACGGAATGTCGGCTACGGAATTTGTGATCCCGGTTCCCAGACATTTCACATACGCTTCCTTCCGGGTCCACAGCCTGCGAAACTCCTTCTGGGGATCTTCTGCCGCTCTCACCGCTTCCTGCTCTTCTTTTGAGTAGAATCGGTCTGTAACTTTAAGCTCCGGATCTGTTTTCGTCTCTATATCGATCCCCACCGGGACATCGGCAACCGCTGCCACAATATACCCGCCGGAATGGGACAGATTAAAGAAATGCCGATCCCGAGCCTCCTTAGACCGATCCGCCTTAGCCTCGGAAATCTCCGGAACCGGAAGCACCCGCTCCATCAGCATCGGTTTCCCATGGGCATTTGTCGTAACCTCTGCATTCATAAGGTCGATCCCTGCCGCATCCCAAAGGGCATGACGAAGAAGAAGGCCCGCAGCCAGTTCCTCCAGTTTACCGTGCTCGATACGCATGCGTTGATATCGTTCGGTTCTCCAGGAAGGCAGGCAGGCCAGATATTTCTCTTTGTTCCGGTCCAGATCCTCAGTATTCATTTTGTAGAAGTAGACCTTGAGCATGATAACTCCAAAGGGCGTGAGCCTTGGCCCACGCCCTGTTTTATGACATTTTACTTATTTTGCTCTCTGATCCAGTCTTGACAGAACCTCAAGCAGTACGGATACTTCCTTCTCCTTTGCGATGTCGAAGTACATCTTGAACTTACTTGCCTGACGTACATCATCATTGATGGAGATCTTGATCAGCAGGTTCCGTGCGGTCTGCATGTTCTTTACAACCAGTTCATAGTTCTTGATCAGCGTCTCATCATAATTCAGATAACCATTTGCCATAAGGAACTTCAGGCGCTCCAGCATCAGCACCTTATGATCATACATAACATGAAGCGCACGGATATCATAATCCGGTTCTTCCTGCTTCATCTGATCCATGATACGCTTGTAAACTCTCTCATATACATCTACACCAAAGGTCGTATCGGAGAAACGGTTCCGCATCATACGGAAATGATTCTTGGTATCTTCGGAATTCAGATACTCGCGCAGGGTATCCCGGATCAGGGTGATATCCACATCATAGTAAGTAGTATCTGTATTCTTCAGGATAACGAACAAGCCTCTGGTACCCTTGTAATCGTCTTTAAACATATGGTCGTCAGATGCCGTGATGTCCTCATAGCCCCTCTGAACGTCTTTGAAGGATACCGTGTTGGTGGAATAATGATCTTTGAAAGTGAAGTCGCCTACATGGAACACTTCTTTTTCCAGATCATATCCGTAAATGAACAGCTCGTGAGGGAATTTGTAATCCACTTCAACGTCACTGTCGGACAGGATCTTCGCCTCATCGAAGACACCGTATACATACCCGTTCAGGTTGATGGTCTTGATGATAAAATCGATGATATTTCCGCAATAGCTCTCAATCTGCTCCTTGGTAAGCAGTGAGGTGATCAGATACGGGCACTCCTTCAGGGAGCTGCTGCCCGGCATGATATCTGCCAGAAGCATATCATCTCCGGTAAAGATCTCCTGAATATTATAGCAGCGCAGCTGGATGTAGTTACTGAATATCCAGCGCTTTGCATTTTCATCGTCTGACAGGATTGAGAACAGTGTTGCATGCCACTGCCAGGATGTGATCATCGGTTTTGTAACCGCAAGAATCTTCTTGTTCTCCATAGTATCGTCCCCCCATTCCTATTCTTTGTCATCAAGCTTTTTCTCGATCAGAGCCGCTACATCCCCAAAGCACTGATATCCATCCAGTGCCAGCTCATAATCCGTAAAGCTGATCTCAAACTTTTCTTCCGCTGCAACGATCAGTCGGATGATGGAAATGGAATTCACCCCGTACTCGTTAACCATATCCTTCTTCAGATCTACGTCCGTAAGTTCCGGCATCACTTCGCCGATAAGGGATATCAGTTCCTGTTCAATTTTTTCTTTCTCCATAATGTAACGCTCCCTTCTTCATGTGCTACCTTGTCCATTTTGAACAAAATAATCTATGAATATTCTACTAAATCACGATACAAAATTCAACCTTTTTTTAACCACAAAAGAACCGCCGCAGAGGAATCTGCGGCGGTTCTCTGTGAAGGAACTCTGTTGTCAAAGAGCCCTTCGTCCCTGGTTGTGGCTTACGCCTCCGTGAAACGGATCGGATTCAGCTTGATGCCGGGGCCCATGGTAGAGGTGATAGTCACACTCTTCAGGTACTGACCCTTGGCAGCCGACGGCTTAGCCTTTACAACGGCATACATTAAGGCTTTATAATTGTCAATAATCTGTTCCTCGGTGAAGGATACTTTTCCTACCGGAACGTGAATGATATTAGCCTTGTCAAGACGATACTCGATCTTACCTGCTTTTACTTCCTCGATTGCCTTTACGACATCCGGAGTAACGGTTCCTGCCTTCGGGTTCGGCATAAGACCTTTCGGTCCAAGGATACGACCCAGACGTCCTACGACACCCATCATGTCCGGAGTAGCGATAACAACGTCAAAGTCCAGCCAGCCTTCATTCTGGATCTTCGGTACCAGCTCATCGCCGCCTGCATAGTCAGCGCCGGCTGCCAGTGCCTGATCTACCTTTTCTCCCTTGGCAAATACGAGAACCTTAACGGTCTTACCTGTTCCGTGGGGAAGTACTACCGCACCACGTACCTGCTGGTCTGCGTGACGTCCGTCAACACCCAGCTTCAGGTGAGCCTCTACGGTCTCATCGAATTTTGCATTTGCGACCTTCTTCAGGATAGCGACTGCTTCCGGAAGATCGTACAGCTTGCTCTTCTCAACAAGTTTTGATGCTTCTAAATATCTTTTTCCTTTTTTCATGATATTCCTCCTGTGGTATTATCGGAATGCTGTCTGCAATTCCTTCCACCTTAATATGACTTAGTCAACAACTTCAACGCCCATGGAACGTGCGGTTCCTGCGATCATGCTCATAGCAGCCTCGATGGAAGCGGCGTTCAGATCCGGCATCTTCATTTCAGCGATCTCCTTCAGCTGAGCCTTGGTGATCTTTGCAACCTTCTTCTTATTCGGCTCGCCGGATCCGCTCTGGATCTTGCATGCCTTCTTGATAAGAACCGGTGCCGGCGGTGTCTTGGTGATGAAGCTGAAGCTTCTGTCAGCATACACGGTGATGACAACCGGAATTACCAGGTCACCCTTGTCAGCGGTTCTTGCATTGAACTGCTTTGTGAACTCCGGGATATTTACACCGTGCTGTCCGAGTGCAGGGCCTACCGGAGGTGCCGGAGTTGCCTTACCTGCAGGGATCTGTAATTTGATGTAACCAGTTACTTTCTTCGCCATTTTAGCGTACCTCCTGAATGTGGTGTTAACGGGTTTGTCCCTTCCACTTTTTTACAATGAAGTTTCTGCGAGAAACTTCGTATCGGCATGCAATGCATGCGATAATACTTTTCCAATCACTGTAAGAAAAGGATCCATGCCATCCGGCAAGTCTTCCTGCTTACAGTTTGATGATCTCTCCCAGGCTGATCTCCACATCTGTGGACCGACCGAAGAGATCGAGTTCCACTGTGACAGTCTGCTTCCCGGCATTGACCTTCTTGATCTTCGTCTGGTTTCCTTCCCAGACGCCGGAAATGATCCTGATCTCATCTCCCACCGCAACATCAATGGTGTAATCATCCTTCTTCACGCCGAACATCCGCATCTCATCATCTGAGAGGGGAACCGGCATGGATCCGGGGCCAACGAAGCCTGTAACACCACTGGTGTTTCTGACAACATACCAGGTTCTGTCGTTCATGATCATGTTCACGAGCACATAGCACGGCATCAGCTTTCTGGAGATCGTCTTGCGTTTTCCGGTCTTGGTCGTCTCCACAACTTCCTGTGTCGGTACCATAACCTCAAACATCTGCTCCTGAAGTTTATTGTTCTTGATGGCTGCCTCGATGTTCGTCTTAACCTTATTCTCATGTCCGGAATAGGTATGAACAACATACCAGCGAGGTTCATTGTCCGCGCCTTGCTGCTTCAGGTTCGTGGATTCCGGAGCTGCCTTCCGGACTTCGGTATCATCTTCGATACCTTCCGGAATACTCACAGTATCTTCTTCATCGAATACGGAGCTCTTCGGGGATTCTTCATCGGTTTCCAAAGCGACCTCTGTATCCTCGATCTCAATATCCATCTCCGGATCAGATTCCATGATGAGCTCTTCGTCTTTTTTCATATCTGCCATCCGATCACCTGCCTACCAAATAAAACTGAGTCCATACTCAACAAGAAAATCGATGCCCATGGTGATCGCTCCGAGGATCACGGCGGAGATTACAACTGCGGTTGTCTCACGTGCAACGCGCTTTTTGTCCGGCCATGTGATCTTCTTCGCTTCAACCTTGAGCCCCTGAAACCAGCTTCTTTTCAGGGCAGGAGATGCATTTTCTTTTGTCTCTGTCTTTTCTTTATTATCAGACATATCTGCCTCCCTATACTCGATCCGCTATGTTACTTGGTTTCTTTGTGCATGGTGTGTGCCTTGCAGAACGGACAGTACTTTTTCGTTTCCATACGTTCCGGGTGGTTCTTCTTCTCTTTTGTCAGATTGTAATTTCTCTGCTTACATTCTGTACAAGCAAGTGTGATTTTAACGCGCACGAGCCTCACCTCCGATTCTTAGATTTTGACAACTGATCAGCTTATGCTGATCCTATAAAGCCTTCGCCGGACATATGCACACCAAAAAAAGCCGCATTTGACCGGCAAGAGTAAATTTAGCATACAAGCCGGGGAATGTCAAGACATTTTACCGATATCCTCTTCTGTCAGTTTTCGTATTTCTCCCGGCTTCATATCCTCCGGAATCGAAAGCTTCCCCATGGATATCCGTTTCAGGAAAATGACACTGCATCCCACTGCTTCAAACATCCGCTTTACCTGGTGAAACCGTCCTTCCGTAATGACAAGTTCCACCTCGCTGAGGCGGGGTGATGCTTCCTTTAAAGAAGCCATCCGGTTCTCCTCTTCGATCCCGTGCTGCCTCATGCAGTCCAGATACTGTTCTTCACTCATTTCCCCGAGGATCCTGAGCCTGGCCGGTGCTGTATCTTTCTCATCTCCGATGTCCAGTCCGGCCAGAAATCGGTCTTCGACGCCTTCCGGCAGATCTCCTGCCACCACCGCACGATAGGTCTTCTCCACATGCTTCCCCGGAGCCAGCAGCCGATTACTGAGCTTTCCGTCATTTGTGATCAGTAAAAGGCCCACCGTATCCCGGTCCAGACGCCCTACGGGAAAAAGATCTCTCCTCTTCGGTTCCGGGATCAGATCCACGACCGTCTTCTCTCTGCCGTCTCTGGATGCCGAAAGGATCCCGGCCGGTTTATATAGAAGATAATAGGATATCTCCTCATAGAACACCTGCGTTCCATCTACCAGAACCTGTGACGCGGTGTCAATCTTCTGATCGGGTGTTCTTACCTGTACCCCGTTCACTGTCACATGACCTTTTCGCACCAGATCACGTACCGCACTGCGGGTTCCGTATCCCGCATCTGCCATATATTTATCCAGCCTGATCTGCATGAAAGCTCCTCCTGTCTTTGGCTCTTCCTTCTGCCTTATAACAATCCCGTATTTTACCGCTGCAAAAACTTGACAGTCAGGCAAATCGCACCAGCATTGTCACTTTGACATTATGACAAGTATTATGTGATTCTTCACTTGAATTTTAGGTTAAATTCGGTTATTGTTCAATCATGGGGGTGTGGTATGCCGTTTATCAGCGCAACTTAGGAACCAGTAAATTATAACAAAATACCGGACAAAAGGAAACGGGTGATACGATATGCTGCAAAGAACCTATGAGAAAGCAAAAGGATTATTCAGCTCGGGAAATGGTTATCTCAGAACCGGAGATCTGCTGACCGCAGGGATCACAACGCTTCAGATCCGCCAGCTGGTGGATGATGGAATCCTGGAACATGTGACCCACGGTGTCTATTGGTGGAATGCGGACAACCGTCCCAAGCCAAAAGATTTTCGATACTATGAGCTTCAGCTTGCGAATCCGAAAAGTGTGATCTGCATGGAAAGTGCACTCTACCTTCACGGCTTTCTAAGGTCAGAGCCAAAAGCCATCCATGTGGCAACCTCCCGCAGTGACCGTTCCCGCATGAGCATGAACTATCCCGTTCATCGCCACTATTTTGCCGAACGCGGGATCCATGATCATACAGAAACCATAGAAACCGCCGCAGGACCGGTTTGTGTACACTCCATCGACCGCAGTGTCGCAGATTGTATCAGATTCAGGAACACGTTGGATCCGAAGCAGTTTGAGGATATCATTAAAAGATATAAAAAGAAGAAAGACAAAGATACGGAAGCTTTTCTGGCTTACGCGAAGGATATGGGTATCCAAAGAGTTGCCGCTTCGTTTTTAAATTAGTATTAACTTCGTTCACAACTTATTTGGATCAATGCCGGTCGATCCGGTATAAAAAGGGCGGTTCCTACGGGAGCCGCCCTTACTGTATGTCATCTATTTTGATTATGATGCCGGGGTAATGTCTCTTGCGACTGCGCGAGCGCATCGCACGGACCTTTTGACCCTATCATCAGGCATTATGCGATCTCATAGATCCAGCCTTCCGGTGCCTGAATACGACCCATCTGAATACCTGTCAGTGTATCATACAGCTTCTTTGTGGTCGGACCCATCTCCTCCATGCCTGCGGGGAAGCAGATCTCACGGCCATGATCCACGATCTTGCCAACCGGAGAGATTACGGCTGCGGTTCCGCAAAGTCCGCACTCGTCGAAGGACGGAACCTCCTCCAGAAAGACTTCTCTCTCTTCAACTTCCATGCCCAGATACTCTTTGGCAACCACTTCCAGTGAACGGCGGGTAACCGACGGAAGGATACTGGAGGACTTCGGTGTAACGAACTTGTTGCCCTTGATAAAGATCACATTTGCGCCGCCGGTCTCTTCGATCTTGGTCCGGCTTGCAGGATCCAGATATACGTTCTCGTCAAATCCGTTCTTATGCGCATCAACGATGGCATGCAGACTCATGGCATAGTTAAGTCCTGCCTTGATGTGACCGGTTCCGTGCGGAGCCGCACGGTCGAAATCACTGACACGGATGGTGATCGGCTTGGCACCGCCCTTGAAATACGGGCCAACCGGAGTTGCGAAGCAACGGAACTGATATTCTTCCGCAGGCTTAACACCGATAACCGCACTACTTCCGAACATGAACGGACGAAGATACAGGGTTGCACCGGAACCAAAGGGAGGAACCCATGCTTCATTTGCCGTTACTACCTGACGGACTGCGTCGATAAAACGTTCCTTCGGAAATGGAGGCATCTCCAGGCGATTTGCGGTATTGATCATACGCTCAGCGTTAAGGTCCGGACGGAAGGTAACGATCCTGCCATCTTCCGTGGTATAAGCCTTCAGACCCTCAAAGCAGGTCTGTGCATACTGAAGCACGCAGGCGCACTCGCTCATGGTAATGGTGTGATCCTCTGTCAGAACCCCATTATCCCATGCACCGTTTTTGTAATTCGAAACATAACTCTTGTCTGTCTGGATATATCCGAATCCAATCGAACCCCAGTCAATGTCTTTCTTCTGAATTGCCATACTGACCATCTCCATTCATTTTATATTATTTTTTATAATGTCCGTTTTTTGTCATCAGCCGACTCGAAGCGAACCAATTATGACCGATTCCGATCTGTTCACAAACATTTTCGGTTAAAATTCTTAATAACCGAAACAAATCGTTATATCCTATTTTATATTCTTAAGTCCGAATGTCAAGGCTTTTCTACCCGTTTTGCGTCTTTGACTCATGCAACGTTATTTACGTCGGTGAAACGTGGGACCTGTCTTAACTTCGGGTGCGGGTTGCTTCATTTTCTTTTGCGTGCTATTATATAGATTGTTCTTTTTTAAATGCACTGCCAAGTAGGATGCCGGGGATCTGACACCCGGCCGATGATCCGCAGCACGCATACTCCGTGTGCATTGAGCTGCTTCATCTTAAATATGAAGCCAGATAGAAAGAAAGCAACAATTCAGCGAAAGAAAGGGAGCACGGTCATGTATCAAGTAGATTTCAGGAAACCCTGTCATGCACATTTTATCGGAATCGGAGGGACCAGCATGAGCGGACTGGCACGTCTTCTGCACGAAGAGGGCTTTACAGTCACCGGTTCGGATACGGTTCCGTCGAAATATTGCGACAATCTCCGAAAGCAGGGGATCACGGTATACCCGGAGCATTCCGAGGAGAATATGAAAAACAATCCGGATATCGAATTCGTGGTCTATACCGCGGCGATCTTTATGGACAATCCGGAATATACCTATGCACTGTCACACAATATCCCGGTACTGTCCCGCGCGCAGTTCCTCGGACAGCTGATGGATAACTACAACTATGGCGTGGCGGTAGCGGGAACCCATGGCAAGACCACCACCACTGCCATGATGTCTCATATCCTGATGAAAGCCGGGAAGGATCCTTCCATCACCATCGGCGGCGATCTGGATCTGATCGGCGGAAATATCCGCATCGGTCACTCGGAATATTTCGTGGCAGAGGCCTGCGAGTATACCAACAGCTACCATGAAATGCGTCCCTGGGTCAGCATCATCCTGAACATAGACAACGACCATCTGGATTTCTTCCATAATATGGAGAATATCGTAAAATCCTTCGGCGAGTTCGGCCGGAAGGTGAAGGACGGCGGAATGCTCGTAGTAAACGGAGACATGCCCTATCTTCCCGCGATCCGGGAGGCCGTTAAGGATAAGGATATCCATGTTGTGACCTTCGGGCTCGGAGAAGACTGTGATTACCGTGCAAAAAATGTCCGCCTGGACGCTGCAGTCCATCCCTCCTATACCCTTGTTCGAAATGGAGAGGAGATCGGAGAGATCACACTTTCGGTGGTAGGCAAGCATCATGTATGGAATTCTCTCTCTGCCGTTGCTGCCTCTGATTTTCTCGGCATCCCCTTTGAAGATATCCGGGAAGGACTCCGCAGCTGCCCCAGCGCTAAACGGCGGTTCGAATATAAAGGCATCACAAAGCAGGGTGTCACCATCATTGATGATTACGGTCATCATCCCGCAGAATGTGATGTGACCATCCGCGCAGCAAGGGAAGTTCTGGAGCACCGCCCCGAAGCGGAACGCGGTGAACTCTGGGTTGCATTCCAGTCACATACGCATTCCAGAACGAAGGATCATTTAGACGAGTTCGCCGCTGCTCTGGCATTGGCAGATCACTCACTGGTGGCAGATATCCGTGATGACCGTGAAGCAGATGACGGAACCGTACATGCACGGGATATCGTAGAACGCGTCAAAGCCCTCGGCTCCGATTCCGTATATTTAGGCGATTTTGCTACAATTGAAAAATATATTCTGAAAAATTGTAAAAACAACGATTTGTTGATAACTCTGGGCTCCGGACCCATTTATACAATAGGGGAAAACCTGCTTCGGCAATAGTTATCCAAAGAATCCACAAAATAATCCGCGGTCTTTGCCCCGGATTATTTTTATCTTGTCTACAAAAATAAGAGGCGGAAACAAACCTTTTTTGGTGTCATAATCGGTTTGTAAACCAATTTGTCCACATAATCCACAAAATACTTCCCAAGGCTTGCGGCGGTTGCATTTCCGAGGGTTTATGTTATAATACGTTTTGCGTTCGGGCAGTGTTGTCGGATCTCCATCCGCCGGCATCGTCCGTAAGACAGAAAATGTGTGTCGAGCGATTCGATTGACCTTTATGGGGAAAGGCACAATTATGGGGAACATCAAGCTTTCATCGGATGATGCACAGGGGAACACCATCCTTTCAAATACATTTATCGACCATTACATGCCCGAAGCGGACGGAACCTTCGTAAAAGTATATCTGTACCTGCTTCGGCTCCAGCAGAGCAACCGGCCGCTCTCTTCTTTTTCCGAAATCGCAGATCATCTGAAATGCTCGGATAATGACGTGGAGCGCAGTATCCGTTACTGGATCTCCAAAGGCCTGATCCGTTACAGCATCGACGAACGCAGTCACTGCATCGAGATCACGCTGTGTCTTCCTATGGATCCGGAGCCGGTCGGTGAGTCTCCCAGGATCGTGGATTACCTGAGAGTCGTTCGGACGGAAGAGCCTGTCTCCCCACAGCGGTCAGACAGTGAGCTGCAGCAGAAGCAGACCGTACGTCGGTCCCGCGTCCAGCCTTCTCCGAAGGAACTGACCGACGCTTTATCTGATGAAGAATTTATCGATCTCAGAAAGGAAGCAGAAGCGTTCTTTGACCGTCCGCTGACCCAGAAGGACATCAACGCTCTTTGGATGATCTATAAGGATCTGGCACTGCCCTTTGATCTTTGCGAATATCTGTTGGAGTATTGTGCCTCCGATAAAGAAAATCATCCGGAACGTATGCAGCCGGATTACTATAAGAAGATAGCCGTCTCATGGGCCGAGCAGGGGATCATGACCCGGGAGGCAGCCCGTCAGGACACAGAGAAGCATTTCTTTGGCACAAAGCTCCTTCGGGCACTGGGAGTCCGCAGCCGCTACTCTCCCACTGAAGCAGAATGCCGCATGATCGAAACATGGAGAAGAGATCTTGGCTTTTCCGAGGAGATGATCCTCCTGGCATGCGACGAGGCTATCCTGACCAAACCCGGCAGCGCAAACTTCCGCTATGTGAACGGGATTCTGAGTGGCTGGGCAAAAGACGGACTTACAAAACCTGCACAGGTTGAGGAGCGGCGAATGGCGAGAAGCACTGCCGCGCAATCCGCGAAAAAATCCGAACGTTCCGACAGTGCTCCATTTCTTCAGGGGAGTCTTTCATCCGACCTGGATTATCTGGAAAAGCTCGCCATGAAGGATATCAAGAATTCGTAGACAGCCGCAGCTCTTTTTCACCTTATTGATCGGCGGTTCTGACCAAAAGGAGCCCACATGACTGCTTTTTTTACTATCGATAAAAACAGTATTACGGAACAATATCAGAAGATCCGGGCAGATAAAGAAGAAGAACTCACCCGACGGAAGGAAGATCTGTACCAAAGATGTCCTGAGCTGAGAGAGATCGAGAATCTGATCTTTCAGGTGAATACCTCCTGTCTAAGGAAGATCCTGTCTGCTCCTTTGGACCGGAAAGCAGCTATCAAGGCTGAGCGGTCCGGGAAACTGGCCGAACTGAAAGAAAGACGCGATGCCCTGCTTGCCTCGCTCGGAACGGACCATTCTCAGCTGGAGCTCACATATGACTGCCCCATCTGTCAGGATACCGGTGTTGTGGACGGAAAACGCTGTGAATGCTACCGTAAGAAATACCTTCAGCAGCTGTATCGTCAGTCAACGCTGGGAAATATCCTGAAGCGTGAGAACTTTGATACTTTCCGCCTGGATTATTACAGCACGGAGCCTGTAGGCGAGCTTGCTTCTCCCAGGCGAAATATGGAAGTTCTCCTGCAGCGGACAAAAGAATACACGGAGGTTTTTCCGGAGAAGAAAAAAAGCTTTCTCTTCTATGGAGAGACCGGTCTTGGAAAAACATTTCTGACAAACTGCATCTCAAAGGCTCTGATGGACAAAGGACATACCGTGCTCTATCTGTCCGCAAATGAGCTTTTTTCTGATGTATTGGGACCATATCTGATCTCCGGAAATGAAGAGCGAAAAGAAGCGCTGCGTCCGGTTTACGAACTGATCTTTGATGCGGAGCTTCTGGTCATCGACGATCTGGGAACGGAGCTCACCAACAGCTTCACCACCTCCTGCCTGTTCGAGATCATCAATACCCGGGGAAGAAATGAGCAGTCCACCATCATTTCCACAAACTACTCTCTGCAGCAGATGAGGGACCGCTATCAGGAGAGGATCATGTCCCGGATCGCAGAGCAATACGAGATCTGCAGATTTTACGGAAAGGATATCCGATCTCAGAAAAAAGCAGAAGAACTGATCCGAAGAAACTCAGGGCAGTAAACCATATAATGATATTCTTCATGATGCCGGCTCATCCCGGAATCATGAATGCTATATGATAACTCACATACACTTTTCTCATACGAAGGGAGCATACTATGCCTGATTCAAGCAAACTGATCACCATTCCTGTCGGCCGCCTCGGGATCATCCCCATGAAGAGCTGCGAAGAGCTTGGAAAGAAAGTTGACAGCTATCTGGTTAAATGGAGGCAGGAACGATCCAAGCCGGAGAACATGGACATGCACTTCAAAGGGTACGAGAAGGACACCTACATCGTGAAATCCGAGTGCCCCCGGTTTGCTTCCGGTGAAGCAAAAGGAATCATCAAGGAATCTGTCCGTGGAACGGACCTTTATATCCTGGTGGATGTAGGCAATTACAGTATCGAATATAATCTGGGCGGACGCATGGTACCCATGTCTCCGGATGACCACTATCAGGATCTGAAGCGTGTGATCGCCGCTGCCGCAGGTAAGGCCAGCCGGCTCAATATCATCATGCCATTCCTGTACGAGTCCCGCCAGCATAAGCGGACCAACCGGGAATCTCTGGACTGTGCGCTGGCACTGCAGGAGATCGTAAGCTACGGTGTCTCGAACATCATCACCTTCGACGCACATGATCCCCGGGTTCAGAACGCCATCCCGGTCAGCGGTTTTGAGAACATCATGCCCACCTACCAGTTCATCAAGTCTCTGCTCCGCTCCACTTCGGATCTTACCATCGATAAGGATCACCTGATGGTCATCTCTCCGGATGAGGGTGCTATGCATCGGGCCATCTACTTTGCGAACCATTTCGGTGTCGATGTGGGTATGTTCTATAAGCGCCGGGATTACTCCAAGGTCGTGAACGGCAAGAACCCCATCGTGAAGCATGAGTTCCTGGGCGACGACGTTGAAGGTAAGGACGTGATCATCATCGATGATATGATCGCATCCGGCGAGAGCATGCTGGACGTAGCCCGGAAGCTGAAGAGCCTCCATGCAAAGCGTGTCTTCTGCCTTTCCACCTTCGGTCTCTTCACCGCAGGACTGGATGTTTTCGACCAGGCTTATGAAGAAGGCATCATCGAGAAGATCATCACCACGAATGTAACCTACCAGAAGCCGGAGCTGTTCTCCCGTCCCTGGTATGAATCGGCAGATCTCAGCAAATACATCGCTATCATCATTGATCATCTGAACCATGATGCATCTCTCAGCGATCTGCTGGATCCGCGGGAACGTATCCAGACCCGTGTCAACGAGTACAAGCAGTTCCATACTATCAGCGACAACTACGCTGCACCCATGTAATTTTGCGAAAGTCCGACAGATCCGACAGGCGCTGACAGATCGATCGTTCCGATAGATCTGATAGTGTTGATAGATCAATCGTTCCGACGGACTCCAGGGCATGGTCAGTTTCAGCTGATTTATACAAGATATCACGCAAACACAAAAAGAGATGGTACCTTCCGATGATACCATCTCTTTTTATATCAGCTTATATCAGCCTGCCTGTATCAGCCTTCCATCTTCTGCAGGAATTCCTTCATACGCTCACTCTTCGGATGGTCGATCACATCCTCGGGATTTCCCTGCTCCACTATGATCCCCCCATCCATGAAGATCACCCGGTCAGCAACTTTTTTTGCAAATGCGATCTCGTGGGTAACGATCACCATGGTCATCTTCTCTTCTGCCAGCTGTCGGAGCACCCGGAGAATCCCCGCCGTGATCTCGGGATCCAAAGCGGAGGTAGGCTCATCAAAGAATATGATCTTCGGCCGCATGGCCAACGCGCGGGCGATGGCTACACGTTGCTGCTGACCACCTGAAAGCTGGGCCGGATAAGCGTCTAATTTCTCATCCAATCCCACCTTCTTCAGGAGTTCCTTCGCTTCCTTCTCAACTTCCGCCCTGTCACGCTTCAGCACATGGATCGGTGCATCACAGACATTCTTTAATACCGTATAATGCGGAAACAGATTAAAATCCTGAAAAACCAGACCAAAGGTCTGTTTCACCTCCCGGATCTCACTCTTGGAGGAATAGACCGCACTGCCGTTCACGCTTCTGCAGGCCGTTTTCCCATCATAAAGGAGCGTTCCGTCATCCATATTCTCCAACAAGGTCGAGCACCGAAGCAGTGTGGATTTCCCGGATCCCGAAGGTCCCAGGATCGCAACCACTTCCCCGAGTTCTACCGAAATGGATATATCTTTCAGTATCTCACGCTCGCCATATGCTTTTTTTATATTTTTTATTTCAAAAAGTGACATTTTCCTCTCCTGCCGCAGGTCCTCTGTTCCTGTCCCTCTGTCCTGTCCTATGTCCTTTGTCTTTATTCCTTTGGTTCGAGACCACGGGCTTTCCTGGCTGCGATTTCACGCCTCTTTACTCTCGTATGCCGGTCATAATACCGCATATTCTTCTCCACCCGTGCCATTACCGCGGCAACCAGGATATTGAATACATAGTAGAACAATCCCGCAACAAAGAGCGGAAGGATGCTGGATTCCGCCGCCGTCACCTGCTTGGCCAAAGTGAACATTTCCGTATATGCCAGTGCAAAAGCAAGAGAAGTATCCTTCACCAGCGTGATTATCTCATTTGTCACAGGCGGGATCACACGCTTCGCCATTTGCGGGAAGATGATCTTCCAGAAAGTCTGAATCCTTGTATAACCCAGTACATCCGCAGCCTCCCGCTGTCCCAGAGGCACACCTTCGATCCCCGCACGGAAGATCTCGGCAAAGTACGCTGCATAGTTCAGTGAGAATCCGATGATCACCGCGTAAAAACGATAAGAGGAAGAGGTCTCGACCCCAAAGATAAAGTGAGGTCCGAAGAACACTACCAAAAGCTGCAGCATGAGCGGAGTTCCGCGCATGATGGAGATATAGATCTTTGCGAGCCACTGTATCACCTTGAATCGCGACATTCGAATCGCCGTAAGAAGGAGTCCCAGAGGCATGGAGAAGATCAGGGTAAGAAAGAAAATGGCCAACGATGCCAGCATTCCCGTACCCAGCTGTTTCGTAATACTCCAGAATTTTTCAAAGAAATTATTGTCTTCCTTTTTATTTCCGGTATCAGTCACAGCCTCCGTGACAGCTTCCTTCCCTTCTTCCGAAGATTCTGCTGTCGAATCCTCTCTGTCATTTGCATTTCCGAGACAGATGTTGTCAGACAGTCCCCATATTTCCGCGATCTTTCGGAACGTGCCATCCTCCGCCATCTCATCCAGGGTTTCCTGTACCTGATTCCGAAGCTCTGTGTCCCCGAGCCTGAAACCGACACCGTACTGTTCCGTGGAAATGACCGCGTCCAGCATTCGGAAGGAATCTCCCCGGTTGATCAGCTCATGCTGAGCCACACCGATATCGAGGCAGACCGCATCCGCAGCACCGGCTTCCAGATTCATAAATGCACTGTTGTAATCCGCAACCTGCTGCAATTCCGAAAAGGATGCCGCAAGATCCTTATTCACCTGTTCCGCATCCTCGCCGGTGAAAGCCGCCAGCGCCGAAGAATCCGCCTGAACGATCACAGTCTTTCCGGCCAGATCCTCCGGTTTCTGAATTTCCGAAGAAGCACGGACCACGATCACCTGAGAGTTGTCTATATATGGTTTACTCCATGTATAAGAATCCTCACGCCCCTGAATCGTGAATCCGTTCCAGATACAGTCAATGCTTCCCGATTCCAGCTCCATATCCTTGGAATTCCAGTCGATGGGTTGTTTGATCAGCTTCCAGCCCCGGCGTTTGCAAACCTCCTCTGCCAGATCCAGATCAAAACCGATGTAGGATCCATCCGTATCCTTATATCCATAGGGCGGAAAATCCGCATCAAATCCTACCGTCAGTGTTTTCCGATCGTCCTCGCCCTCCGCAAAAGCCACCGGTCCGCCGGCAGAGAACACCCCGAGTAAAAGCAGTGCTGCCAACAAAAATGCAAGAATGCGGCTGCTTTTTGTCTCCCTCATAGTAAATCTCTTTTTGAATTTATACATCGCACTTTGCACTCCATTTGATCATCTTGTTTCTCACCGCCGATTCTCCCATTTCAGGAATTCCTCCTCCGGAAGAGGTTTTGCATAATAATATCCCTGGAAACTTTTTACGCTGAATCCCTGCAGGATATCCCTCATACCGGCAGTCTCGATTCCCTCTACGCAAACCTTAGCGCCAAAGGTGGATGCAAGGCTTGAAAAATGCTGTATCAGCTTACGTTCCATATCGTCCTCTTCGATCTTCTGTACAAAGCTCCGGTCAATCTTGATGATATCGAAAGGCAACTCCTTCACCAGACCCACCGAGGAGAATCCGGTTCCGAAATCATCCAAAGCGATCAGCACACCATGACTTTTCAGTCTTGCGATCACATTTTTCAGAAGATCCATATCCAACAGTCGGCAGCGCTCGGTAACCTCCAGACAGAGATGCTCCGGCGGATACCCCACATCCTCCAGCGTTCGGATCACTACATCCACAAAATCCGGTTTTTCCAGCTGTGTATAGGAAAGATTGACATTGATCATAAATTCCGGATTCTTCCTCAGGAATTTCTTCGCAGTTTTCAGCGCTCCCCTGAGGATCCATTCTCCCAGCTCCGGGAACAGGGGATCCGATTCCAGAAGAGGTATAAACTGATCCGGAGGTACCACACCATACTCCTGGCTCTTCCAGCGAAGCAGCGCCTCCGCGCCGATCAGTTCCTCGGATTCCGCATCCACCACCGGCTGGTACAGAAGGTAGAAACCCTTATATCCGTGCATGATGGACGCACGGATGGCATGCAGCTGTTCCACCCGCTGCCGGCTCCCGTCTTTCATATCATTATGGAACACCACAAGATCACCCTGCTTCCTTACCTTTGATTCTCCGTAGGCAAAGTTCAGGCATGCATACACCGTCTGAGAATCAATGTTGGCATGGATCAGGGACAGAAGTCCGCAGTTCAGATCCAGCAGGATCCGCTTACCCTCGACTTCAAATTCGGTGCGGAAGAAATCCCGGAGCCTCTTATAGGCATCACGTATTCCCTCTACAGTGAAATGATGACTGATGACAGCGAATTTTGTACCGTCGATCCGATACGGATGGCCGTTATTCCCCACATATTCATAGAGCTTCCGCGCAAAGGACTGAAGCACACGGTTACCAAAATGATATCCGTAGACCTCATTGATCTCCGAAAATTTGCTGATGCCGATGATTGTTACGATCATCTCCGTATTTCGATGAAGATTCATATCCAGATCTTCAAAAAATCCGTACTGGTTTCGAAGGCCGGTCAAAGTATCCATATGTCCCTGGATCCCATGATTCCGGATCGTTCCTGCGAAATAATCCGGTTCTCCCATGAGATCCCGGATCACCACACCGCGGCAGGTGCAGACATCATATCCCCCGTCCGCGCGCTGTGCCCTGTACTGCATATCATGACCGGAGGCATATCCCTTGAAGATCTCATTAATCCCCTTTCGATAAGCCTCCCGATCCTCCGGATGGATCCGCTCCTCCCAGATATCTCCGGCACCATACATATACTCGGAGGGGAGTCCGAAGAGATCCACTGCCGCAGCACTCCATTTGGAGAAGTCATATTTCATATCACAGAGATAGACATACGTTCCCTCCGATACCACAGCAAATGCGCTGTACAGCGAATCCAGCATAGTCCTTCGTTCCTGGGGGATCTGGTGAACCGCCTCTTTCTTCATGGAGTAACTCTCCTGAAGCTTCTTCTGCGCTTTCAGGCGGTTTTTATCCTCATACATTCGAGCGTCTGCCCGATTGAAAACATCCTTCACGGACCGGTCCTCCAGGGACTGGTACTCCGCCATGCCGGCAGCCACGACGGGGCCCTCGCCGGTCACCATATTATTATCGATCTGCCGCTTCAGCTCCCGGAAAAGATCTTCACGGTTGGTGAAGTCCGAACCCGTCAGGATCACGACGAATTCATCCCCGCCGACCCGGAATACCGGACTGTGAGCGAAAATGGTACAGATCATCTTGCAGGAGTGACGAATGTAGCTGTCACCGGCTTTGTGTCCCCTGGTATCGTTGATCATTTTCAATTCATTGATATCACACAGCACAATAGCAAAGGAATCCGACCGATGCGCGTCGATTTTCTCCTGCAGTTTTGTTTCCGCTTCATGGTATGCGTTCTTGTTTTTGGTTCCGGTAAGCTCATCCCTGCGGGCCATTTCGTTTGCCATATTCAAAGCCTGCAGGTGTTCCTTCTCCTTACGGACGTCCTCATCCCGGTTCTCCACACAGATAACAAAATGCACTTTATCCGTGGCCCAGATGGCGGTCATTCTCGTATAGTGGATCTTTCCATCCACCACCATACGGTAATCCGAGATCAACTGCCGGCGATCCGCCAGTGCCGAGATCAGATAATCCTTCCCAAGTATTTCCGCAACACGTTCGCGGTCTTCCGGGTAAACGATACTTTCCACGTTGTAGGCAGCGTCGGTAAAAAAATCATCTCCGTTTTCCCGGATTCCCTGTTCCCCGTAAATAGAATTGGTCTTATACGAAAGATAGCTTCCGTTAGAGGAATCCACATAATATATGACATCAAAATGAGATGCCAGCATGTCCGCGATCTGCCCATAGGTTACGCTCTGCTTCTGACTTTCCTTCAGTGTACGCTGCGCCAGCACCTCGTCATTGATATTCTCCAGACCGACAATCATGTGCTTTCGGTCCTTCGCCCAGATCTCGGACAAGCGGACATAATTCACCTGTCCCTTCATGATCAGACGATAGGTGGTGGAGTAGACGCTCCGATTCTCCAGCTTTTTCACCATCACGTCCCGAAACAGGAGCTTTGTCAGCCTCTCCTGATCCTCCGGATGGATCACTTTCCGGATATTCCGCCGGCTCTCAGCGAAGAAATCGGTTCCCGTAGTGGGGATATGAAGATCACGATACGCGTCCGTGGATGAGATTTCAAAGTAGAAGCCCGATTCCACATCCACGTAATACAACATATCATAATGCTCCGCAAGACTGTCGGTGATCTGGTTATAGATTTCTTTCTCTTTGCTGTTCTTCGCCGCTTCCTCCTGGGCTCTATGCTCAAGATCAAAGTTCTCCACGCCCAGCACGATATAATCGTCAGCTCTTTCGTCCGTGAGCCCACGAATCATGCGAAGGCGGTGCCATACAGGTCTCCCCTCTATCATCAGACGATATTCGATATTTCTGGTCATCCCCTGCCGAAAATCCGAGAGAAGTTTTTCTTTCTGGATATCCTTCAGAAAGATATGCAGATCCTCCGGATATACCACCTTTTTTGCATCGCGGATGATATTCTTAAAGAAATCATCTCCACCCTGCTCAATCTTCAGAGAATGAAACTCCGGATTCGTCGAGTACCAGTAATATGCATTTGTCTTGATGTTCACATAGTAAACGCTGGTATAGTCCGCAAGCAGCGCTTCTGCGATCTTATTGAAGATCATTTCCTGCGTAGTCATGCGATCCCCCCTTTACGGTCCCTTGCCCTCTTTTACGATTTACTCATCGCTTTCCTCTTCGGTTCTCCCGTCATCCTGTCCGCCGAAAATTTCTCCCAGGGTTCTCCAGCCCAGAACCGCACATTTCACCCTGGCCGGCATATGAGAGATATCCTGCAAAGAGGATGCCTCCTCCAACAATTCCAGTTCATCCTCCGAGACCTTGCCCCGGATCATTTTCATAAACGTGTCCTTAAGGGACAGTGCCTCTTCCACGGTTTTCCCGATCACAAGCTCCAGCATCATATCCGCGCTGGCCTGGGAAATGGCGCATCCATCGCCCACGAAGGCCCCATCTTCGATCACTCCCTCATCATTCACCTTCAGCTGAAGAGTCACGTCATCACCACAGGAAGGGTTCACCCCCCGAAGAGATACGGTCGGATCGATCAGCGGTGCCTTATGGATCGGATGAAGATTATGCTCCGTCAGGATTTCATTGTAAAATGTGCGATTTTGCATAGCCCCTCGCTTTCATATTATATCTTTTCAATCACAGAAGCAACAAATAATTCGGTTATTTGCAGGATCGATCATTCAGGGAATCCCAGCCACGGGCGTATATTCCTTATGCCTTCCGCCAGGCGCTCCACTTCCTCCTCGGTGTTATAAAACATCAGACTGGCTCTGGTGGTGGATGGAATCCCAAGATACTGATGCAGCGGTTCCGCGCAGTGATGCCCCGCACGCACGGCAAGCTTCTGATCCGCCAGCACCGCCGCCACATCATGAGGATGCACCTGCTCCACCCGGAAAGTGAAGATTCCGTGATGTCCCTCCGCATGATCTGCTCCTATCAACTGAATATGAGGGATATCCCTGATCAGCCGGAACGCCAGCTCCGAAAGCTGTCTTTCTCTTTCAACGATCCAGTCGATCCCCAGCTGCTCGATGTAATCAATGGCTGCGGCAAGTCCTACGGCTCCGCCTGCATTTACGGTTCCTGCCTCAAATTTATGGGGAAGCTCCGCATAAGTCACCTCGTCCAGAGACACATTCTCGATCATCTCTCCTCCGGTCAGGAAGGGAGGCATCTTATTCAGGATATTCTTTTTCCCGTAGAGGACGCCGATACCCATGGGCGCCAGCATTTTATGGCCGGAAAATGCCAGAAAATCCACGTCCAGCTTCTGCACATCCGTCCGTCCATGCGGCACACTCTGTGCCCCGTCCGCCACATAGTACGCTCCCACCTTATGCGCCGCTTTCGCCAGCGCATTCACATCTGTCATCTGTCCGAAAATGTTGGACATTGCTGACAGAGCCACGATCTTCGTCTTCTCGGAGAGCATCTCCTCCAGCTTCTCCACGGAAAAGCTTCCGTCTGCTTCCGGCGTCATGTACTTCACAACCGCCCCCGTCCGTCTGGCAGCATGCTGCCAGGGAAGGAGGTTGCTGTGATGCTCCACCACACTGCAGATGATCTCGTCCCCCGGCTTCAGCACCAGAGACCCCAGGCTGTAAGCCACAAGGTTCAGGCTTTCGGAGGCATTTCGCGTGAAGATCACTTCGGAAGAATTCTTTGCATGGATAAACCCTGCCACTTTCTCCCGCGCCGCCTCATAGGCATCCGTTGCCTGCACCGACAGCTCGTACAATCCCCGAAAAGGATTCGCGTTGGTATGATACATAAAATGTTCCACTGCCTCTACCACAGCCCTCGGCCGCTGAGATGTAGCGGAATTATCGAGATACGCCAGATCCGTCCCTGCAAAGAACGGAAAATCCGCACGGATCTCATCAATTGTCTTGCTCATTTGAAACCTCGATCTATTTCTATATATGGTTTTCGGATCCATGACGGTCGGATTATCCCTCCCGCTTCCCGGCCTTCGGTTTATGGTCCGTTTCCTTTTCCCGTGTTCCAATCCTCGGTTAAATGGTCCATTCCCATTTTCCAGCGTTCCGGTCTTCGGGATTATGATCCGTTTCCCGCATCCTGACCCGCGGTGATTCGGTCAGTTCTCGTCTTCCGGCTCCTCTCCCAGCTCGGTCAGAAGTTCCGCCCGGATTGCCGCATCCGGCACCTGACGAACGCATCCCAGGAGCCTGCCCTTCGCCATCAGCTGATATGCTGTGGCATCGTCGATCCCCCGGGACCGGAAATACAGCAGCACTTCATCGGACAGGTCTCCAATGGTGGCGCCATGTTCACCCTCTACATCCTCTTCTTTACAAAGGATCAGCGGTATGGTCTTGTTCACCACATCCTCATCCAAAAGCAGGACATCTTCCCGCTCGGATCCCTTCGCGCCTTTACACCCGCGAAGGAAATCAATCGTGGCACGCCAGCAT
Source organism: uncultured Lachnospiraceae bacterium (assembly GCA_946633495.1). GTDB lineage: Bacteria > Bacillota > Clostridia > Lachnospirales > Lachnospiraceae > Eubacterium_Q. The sequence goes on from CAMPAX010000010.1 coordinate 22,099, forward strand.
TTGGATGCCCCCTTCCAGAGAACTCCCTTCGCATTCATTTCCGATGTAGTACGGATCCCCTGATGCCGGGCCACATAATTCATATCTACATTGCAACCCTCCGCAGCCTGATATCCGGTCTCGATTCCGAGATGTGCCGAATCGCCGGCAAGATCCGCTGCAACGCCGAACACGGTCGTACTGCCTCCCATGCTGATCTGGAGTACGTCCAGGCATCCTTTTTCTTCTACAAATGCGCCTACATCCACGTAAGAAGCCACCTGTTTTGCCGTGTGGCAGACCTGAACCAGACGTACCTTTGCACCTTTATGAACGTAGATCCTGGTGTCTGTGGTCATGGAAACCGGACAGATTGCCTCTAAATCCCCTCCATCCGCTGCCGACTGGTCCGAATCGGATGCATATCCGGCCGGCGAAGCCACATTTTCCGCATCCGCTTCCTTCGTCAGATCCATCACAATGGTAACTTCGCTTCCTTCCTCTGCCGAAAAGAAAAACCGATTTACCGTGCTTTCCGTCCCCGTAGCAAAAACCTTTGCTACCATGGGATTTTCCGCGCTCGCTCCGGCCGGAGCCTTCCACTGGAAGACATCCACCGGTGCCGATGCCGTATATTCCCGAAACGCCTCTCCCATACCCATTTCCATTCCTGAGAGAGTCTCCATCTCCTCCTCGGTAAATGCCGGTGCCTCATCAAAAGAACCGGGTTCCATGTCCGGAACCGTGATCTCTGTCAGCGCTTCACCAGCCTCATCCGGAAGTGCGATCGTTGTGTCATTCATCCTGAGCCAGTTCCATGTGGGAGCCGGCAATGGATTGACACGGATCGTAGTTGGTTCTGTCATATGTATTCCTCTTTCTTATTCAGTGCAGTGCCGGTTTCTGACAGTTCCGACACTATCTGTATCTGTTTCAAAATCACTCTTCATTCTGTCGTATGCGGTTCATCGAAGCCTCAGGGCTTTTCGTGCCGGACTCATCCGATGCTGCCCTTCATTTCCAGGCGGATGAGATTGTTCATCTCCACCGCATATTCCAACGGAAGCTCCTTCGACACCGTGTCCGCAAATCCGCTGACGATCATGGCTCTGGCATCTTCCTCGGAGATCCCGCGGGACATCAGATAGAAGACCGCATCATCACTGATCTTTCCGATCTTTGCTTCATGACCGATCTGTGCGTCCCTGGTCCGGATGTCCATGGCCGGAATGGTGTCTGACTGAGAGATATCGTCCAGCATCAGGGATGAACAATCCACTGCCGACTTTGCACCCGATGCATTTTTATTCACCACCACGGCACTCCGGAAGGTACTGATACCTCCGGACTTGGAGATGGACTTTGCATTTACCGCAGAGGTTGTCTTCTTTCCAACGTGTACCACCTTCATACCCGTATCCAGGTTCTGCCCCTCTCCCGCAAAAGTGATGCCGGTATATTCCATACGGGCGTTGTCTCCCTGAAGGATGGTCATGGGGTAAAGATAGGAAACGTGAGAACCGAAGGATCCGGATACCCACTCCATGGTTCCGCCCTCTTCCACTATGGCGCGTTTGGTGTTCAGGTTATACATATTCTTTGACCAGTTCTCTATAGTTGAGTAACGAAGCTTTGCATTTTTACC
>CAMPAX010000011.1 GCA_946633495.1 uncultured Lachnospiraceae bacterium
CACATGATGGTTGGTATCGATATTCATCTCGGTTACCGTGATGGGCGGCTTTGCCATAAGATTCTCGGGGATGTCCAGCCTCCCTTTTTCAAAGGGATAATCCATGGGAGGATTGATCCCATAGGCCTCGATCTCCTCTTCCGGAACATGCCGTTCCGGCCTTTGTTCCACCACATTGACATAAGCCCACTCCGAATATGCGATGATCAGCACTTCTCCGGTCTCAGCATTTTTGATCGTAAAGTTCCGCTGTCCGAGGAAATGCCTGAACCCGCAGGCCCATGTGGTGATCTCCACATGTTCGCAGAACACCGGTCTCCGGAAGATCTTCACCTGCCAGCTGATCAGCATCCATGCGGTATGCCTTTCCAACAGCCAGTCAATCCCGACACCTCTGTCCTCCGCCTCATAGATACAGCAGTCCTGCATGTAATTAATAATAGATGTGAGGGCCAGATTCCGGTTCTCGTCCAATTCCGTATAACGGACCCTCTCCGTAAATGAGTACATATCATTTTTCCTTCAAAGTTCTCAGTCTTCGACTCCCAGCTCCTTCAGAACCCGGATCACGTCCGACACCTGCTCCACGTCATTCATACGTTCCGGCGCGATCTCCACATTGAATTCCTCTTCAAGAGCCATGACCAGATCATACAGATCCAGGGAATCCACCGCCAGATCATCCTTGAACAGAGTATCCGGCGTGATCTCCTGGGGTGAGACCGAAAGTCGTTCCGACATAATGGTTACCAGTTTTTCATAAATCATAAACGTTCTCCATGAAATAACATGTTACAAAAGCCTGTCATTCCAAGCCAAAGGCGAAGAATCCCGTCACAAACTACGCAGGATCCTTCGACCTGTCGGCCTCAGGATGACAGGCTCTTTTTGATTTTCTTCTTTCGCCGGTTCCGGTTTGTATTCGGCAATCCGGGATATTATCGTATTTTACACACGTTTGATAATACACAGCTTGCACATATGTGTATACTGATATTACTTGCTCTTCTTAGTTGTCTTCTTTGCCGGTGCATCCAGTGATACGGTCACCTTCTTCAGATGCCAGATATCACGTACATACTCCTCGATGGTTCTGTCGGAGGAGAACTTGCCTGCGCAGGCGGTATTCATCATCGCCATACGTGCCCAGCCCTTCTCATCACGGTAAGCCTTGTCTACACGGCTCTGTGCCTCTGCATAGGAATCAAAATCCTTCAGGATGAAGTATACATCTTCCTTCGTCAGAGAATCATACAGATCCCGGAACAGCTCCGTATCCTCGGAATACATACCGTTGATCAGCTGTGTCAGTACGCGGCGTACATTGTGGTTGCTGTTGAAGATATCCCACGGATTGTATCCGCCCTCGCGCTCATAACGCATAACCTCATCTGCGGAAAGACCGAAGATAAATGCATTTTCTGCGCCGACCTCTTCCACGATCTCCACATTTGCGCCATCCATGGTTCCCAGAGTCGGTGCACCGTTCAGCATGAACTTCATATTGCCGGTACCGGAAGCCTCACGGGATGCGGTAGAGATCTGCTCGGATACATCTGCTGCTGCAACCAGGATCTCCGCATTGGATACGCGGTAGTCCTCGATGAAGACAACCTTGATCTTGCCGTTGATGGAAGCATCGTTGTTGATCACATCCGCAACGGAATTGATCAGCTTGATGGTCAGCTTCGCACGCTTGTAGCCTGCCGCTGCCTTTGCGCCGAAGATAAAGGTTCTCGGATACATATCAAAGGACGGATTCTCCTTCAGCTCGCTGTACAGATGCATGACATGCAGGATATTCAGCAGCTGACGCTTGTACTCATGCAGACGCTTGATCTGTACATCAAAGATGGAGTGAGGGTCTACCTCGATCCCGTTATGCTCCTTGATATATGCAGCCAGACGCAGCTTGTTCTGGAACTTGATGTTCATGAACTCCTGCTGATACTTCGGATCATCCACAAAGGTAGCCAGCTTATGGATCTTGGAGAGATCCGTGATCCACTCATCTCCGATCTTCTCATTCAGCCAGTTTGCCAGAAGCGGGTTGGCGTGAGCCAGGAAACGGCGCTGGGTGATACCGTTGGTCTTATTGTTAAACTGCTCCGGACGCATTTCGTAGAAATCCTTCAGCTCGCGCTTCTTCAGGATCTCGGTATGCAGCCGAGCCACGCCGTTGACGGAGAAGGAACCTGCGATCGCCAGATGAGCCATCTTAACCTGTCCGTCGTAAAGGATCGCCATCTTACGAACCTTATCCTGATTGCCCGGATACATTTCCTGGATCTTCAGAACGAACCGGCGGTTGATCTCCTCCACGATCTGATATACACGGGGAAGGAGACGTGAGAACAGCTCGATCGGCCATTTCTCAAGAGCCTCGGACATGATGGTGTGGTTGGTGTATGCGCAGCAGTGGGTCGTGATATCCCATGCCTCGTCCCACTCCAGGCCTTCCTCATCCATAAGGATACGCATGAGCTCTGCCACTGCGATGGTTGGGTGCGTATCATTCATCTGGAAGGTTACGCGGTCCGGCAGATCCTTCAGATCACTGTCGCTCTCCTTGAACTTCATGATGGCACGCTGCAGAGAAGCGGAGATAAAGAAATACTGCTGCTTCAGGCGCAGTTCCTTACCGGAAATGTGATTGTCATTGGGATACAGCACCTCAACGATGGTACGCGCCAGGTTGGACTGCTCCACAGCCTTCTGATATTCGCCCTTGTCGAAGGAATTCAGGTTGAACTCCTGGATCGCTTCCGCGTCCCAGATACGAAGGGTATTTACTACGTTATTGCCATAACCGATGACCGGAAGATCATAGGGTACGGCACGGACGGACTGATAACCTTCCTGGATGAAATGGTTCCGTCCGTTACGGTTCTCAACGCGTACATAGCCGCCGAACTTCACTTCGACCGCATACTCTGCACGCTTTACCTCAAAGGGGTAGCCGTTCTTAAGCCAGTCATCCGGCTCCTCGATCTGATAACCGTCCTTGATGGCCTGACGGAACATACCGTAGCGATAGCGGATACCGCATCCGTATGCCGGATAGCCAAGGGTAGACAGGGACTCCAGGAAGCAGGCTGCCAAACGGCCGAGACCACCATTTCCAAGGGCAGGATCACGCTCCTGATCCTCAATGAAGTTGATATCCAGTCCCATCTCTGCGAGCGCTTCCTTGATCTGCGAATAGTATCCCAGGTTCAAAAGATTGTTGCCCAGAGCACGGCCCATCAGGAACTCCATGGAGAGGTAGTATACCTTCTTCACCTTCTGCTCCTTATACACCTTGTGGGTAGCAATCCAACGCTCGATGATGTCGTCTTTCACTGCGTAGCTGACTGCCTGGAAGATCATCTGGGGAGTTGCCTCGTCCAGGCTCTTCCGGTAGAGAGTCTTCAGATTCTTCTCAACCTCTTTCTTGAAGCCCTCTTTGTCAAATGCTGCGGCTTTCTTCATTCTCATATCCTCCTTTTGATCGGATGTTCGGTACTGAGAACGTACCGTTTTTATTTACACACTCCCCTCCGGATCACCTTATCCGAAAGGAAGAGACTGCAAATCATCTGGATGCTTTTATCCTGTTTGCGTTATGCGAGCCTTTGCACACCTAAGGTCACATGCTCTTTATTGATATCCCACTCCTTCGTGTAAGCCCCGTCTGCCGGTGCATCATACACAACCGTGGTTGCGAGAACCGCGCCCTTCAGCTGTTCTTCATTCTTACGAACGATGTCGGCCAGCCTGTCATTTCCGGAAATGTACAGCGCAATACGGTCGGTAACCTCAAAATCTGCTTCCTTCCGCTGCGTCTGAACCTTGGAGATCACCTCACGGACAAAGCCCTCCTCGATCAGCTCCGGCGTAAGACGTACATCCAGAACCACGGTTACGGTATTGTCTCCCTCGCTGACATAGTCTGTACTCTGAGCGGTCTCGATCAGAAGATCCTCCTCGGCAAGTTCAACCGGCTCTCCGTTTACCTCGAAACGGATTGCGCCGTTCTCCTTCAGTTCTGCCATGGCCCGGCTTCCGTCCGCCTCGGCAAGGTATGTACGGATCCCGCCCAGCAGCTTGCCGTACTTCGGACCCACGGTCTTCAGCTGTGGCTTGAAGCTGTACGAGGTAAAGCCGGACACATCGTCACGGAACTCGACTGCCTTTACATTCAGCTCATCCTTGATGATGTCGGTATAGAAGGTATCCAGTGCCTCCGGCGCCTTCACATACATGGCGGCCAGGGGCTGGCGGTTCTTCACATTTGCGGTATTCCGGGCAGCACGGCCGAAGACAACGGTCTTTAAGACCTCATCCATGGCCTGCTCCAGCTCTGTATCGATCAGCTCCTCCTGAACCTCCGGGAATTCACAGAGGTGGATACTGATGGGCGCATCGGAATCGATGTTCCGTACCAGATTCTGATAGATGTTCTCTGTAATGAAAGGAACCATGGGAGCCGCTGCCTGGCAGACGGTCACAAGCGCGGTGTAGAGGGTCATATAGGCATTTACCTTATCCTGAGGCATGCCCTTCACCCAGTAACGCTCGCGGCAGCGACGTACATACCAGTTGCTCATATCATCCACGAACTCCGCCAGAGCCTTTGCAGCCTCCGGGATCCGGTAGTTCGAAAGATTCTCATCAAAGGTCTTCACTGCGGAGTTCAGCCTGGAAAGCAGCCACTTATCCATGACGGACAGACTGCCGGGATCCAGCTCATGCTCCAGAGGATTAAACTGATCGATCTCCGCATAGAGAACATAGAATGCATAGGTATTCCAAAGCGTTCCCATGAACTTGCTCTGTCCCTCGGTCACTGCCTTCTCGTGGAAACGGTTTGGCAGCCAGGGAGCGGAGTTCGTATAGAAATACCAACGGATCGCATCGGCGCCGTACTTGTTCAGCGCATCCATGGGATCCACCGCATTCCCCTTGGACTTGGACATCTTCTGTCCGTCCTTATCCTGGACATGTCCGAGAACGATGACGTTCTTATAAGGCGCCTTGTCAAAAAGCAGGGTGGAAATGGCCATCAGACTGTAGAACCAGCCACGGGTCTGATCCACGGCCTCCGAGATAAAGTCCGCCGGGAAGTTCTCCTTGAAAATATCTTCATTTTCAAATGGGTAATGCCACTGTGCGAAGGGCATCGCGCCGGAATCGAACCAGCAGTCGATCACCTCAGGCACCCGGCGCATCCGCTTACCGCAGTCCGGACAGGTAAGCACCACGCCGTCCACATACGGACGGTGCAGCTCGATGTCCTCCGGAACGGCAGAGCCGTCCTCCATCACGCCCTTCTCACGAAGCTCGGCGATGCTGCCGATGGATTCCCGCTTTGCGCAGTCCTCACACTCCCAGATATTGAGCGGTGTACCCCAGTAACGGTCACGGGAAAGTCCCCAGTCCTGAACGTTCTTCAGCCATTCGCCGAAACGTCCCTTACCGATCCCCTCCGGGATCCAGTTTACGGTATTGTTATTTGCCACCATGCGCTCGCTGACTTCGGTCATCTTGATGAACCAGGACTCGCGGGCATAGTAGATCAGCGGAGTATCGCATCTCCAGCAGAAGGGATAATCATGCTCAAACTTCGGAGCCGCAAAAAGCAGATTCCGGGACTCCAGATCCACCAAAACCCTGGGATCCGCATCCTTAACAAAGAGTCCCGCAAAGGGAGTCTCTGCCGACATGGTTCCGTCCGCTTCCACAAACTGAACGAAGGGCAGATCATACTTCCGGCCCACACGTCCGTCATCCTCACCGAAGGCCGGTGCGATATGTACGATACCGGTACCGTCGGTCATGGTTACGTAGTCATCGGCCACGATGAAATGTGCCTTCTTATGCTGCTTCTCAGCCTTCTCGGCAGCTGCGGACCAGAGAGACTCATACTCTCTTCCCTCCAGATCCTTTCCGACATACTCCTCCAGGATACAGTAAGCCTTGCCGTCAGCCAGCGGGGCATACTTTGCATTTCCGTCCTTGTCCTTCTCCTCCAGAAGACCGCCGATCACGGTATCCAGCAGAGCCTTTGCCATGATATAGGTATAGCCGTCGCAGGCCTTCACCTTCACATAGGTCTCGGACGGATTCACGCAGAGTGCCAGGTTGGAAGGCAGGGTCCAGGGCGTGGTGGTCCATGCCAGGAAATAATACTGCTCTTCTCCCTCTTTTACCTTTGCCTTGAAGCGCACCACTGCGGAACGCTCCTTTACGGATTTGTACCCCTGAGCCACCTCATGAGAGGAAAGCGGAGTCCCGCAGCGCGGGCAGTAGGGTACAACCTTAAAGCCCTTATACAGAAGACCCATATCCCAGATCTTCTTCAGAGCCCACCACTCGGATTCGATATAGTCATTGTGATAGGTGACGTAAGGATCATCCATGTCCGCCCAGAAGCCGACCTTGCCGGAGAACTGCTCCCACATGCCCTTGTACCGCCATACGGACTCTTTGCATTTCTTGATAAAGGGTTCGATGCCGTATTCCTCGATCTGTTCCTTGCCGTTGATCCCGATCTCCTTCTCGACTTCCAGTTCCACCGGAAGTCCATGGGTATCCCAGCCGGCCTTACGGATGATCTTGTGACCCTTCATGGTCTGATACCGCGGGATCATATCCTTGATGACGCGGGTCAGGACGTGACCGATGTGCGGCTTACCATTTGCCGTCGGAGGTCCGTCATAGAAGGTATAGGTGGGAAGATCCTTCTTCTCCTCGATACTCTTCTCAAATACCTTGTTCTCGTTCCAGAACTGAAGCACCTTAGCTTCGTTCTCTACGAATGCAAGCTTGTTGGAAACCTTATCGTACATAATCTGCAGATTCCTTTCTGTACTTGTGTATCTTTCATGCACACGCGGCAGAGGTCCCTCATGTTCCGCGGGAATGCCGTCACATTTCACATAGATACACACTTCACAAGTATAACACTTCTCATTTCCGCGTGTCAAACAACACACAGCGGAAAAACAGAGAAAAATGCGGGAAAAACCGCGCTCTTTTGTATAATCTAACCATTTCCCCGGGGCGGTTTTATATAATTTGCATTTTTTGTTTACATAACGATCCGTGTTTTGTTCGAAACGCACCAATCCGCTGCAGTTCTTCCGTCAGATACATCCCTTTTTTCCGGCTGATGAGGGCTTCCGCCCTCTTGACAAATCCACAAAAAAAAGGTTTAATTCATCATTAGAGCGATTAAAAACCGTGTCATGTGAATCAAGTAAGCAGGCACCTGAGCGCCATAAATATGGAGGCCGCAAATGGACGAATCAGAAAAGAAATATGAAAGCACCTTTATCTCCTGGGATAAGGTTCACGAAGGAACCAATAAACAAGATACCGCTGCCGTGGATACCGCAGATGTGGATACCGCTGCCGTGGATCCCACAGAAAAATACAAGGATCTTCCGGTAGATGAGGACGGGATCCGTCAGTTCATCACAAAAGACATGCTGATCGGTGATGTGATCGAGATCTATCCGTCAGCTGCACACGCACTTCTCTCCGTCGGCATGCACTGCGTCACCTGCGGGGTTGCGCTTTATGAAAGCGTGGAAGAAGCAAGCTACGTTCACGGTCTGGATCCGGATGATGTGATCAAGGTCGTAAATGATATGCTCACCACGGAGCTGATCGAGCATCCGGGAGAATCCGTTGCTCCGTAACACCGTGGCTCAAAAAAATAAAATCGAAAAAAATAACATCGAAAAATAACACCAAAAACGCCGTGAATCCTTTTTACTGGGTTCACGGCGTTTTAAACTTTATCTGATTTGAAATGCTTCTGCTTCCCGGATCGCCGGAACAAATCTACATGTCCCTGAGGATCTCCTTCATCTCCTTGATCTCATCACGAAGCTGTGCTGCCAGCTCAAAATTAAGCTCCGCCGCAGCCTGGTTCATCCGGCGGGTCAGCCGGTCGATCTCCTTCTTCAGCTCCTTTTGATTCAGTGTATCCGGATCCTTTCCGTGGCGTGTACCGCGCTTCCCGTCCGCCTCCATATCCTCTACGCCGGTGGAGATCAGATCCCGAATGGCCTTTTGGATGGTCTGCGGCGTAATGCCGTGTTCCTCATTGTACTCCTGCTGGATCTTTCGCCGGCGGTTGGTCTCATCGATGGCATACTTCATGGAATCCGTAATGGAATCCGCATACATGATGACGTGACCGTCCACATTTCGTGCGGCACGGCCGATGGTCTGGATCAGGGAAGTTCCGGAGCGAAGGAATCCCTCCTTATCCGCATCCAGGATCGCCACCAGTGTGATCTCGGGGATATCCAGTCCTTCCCGAAGCAGGTTGATACCCACCAGAACATCAAAGACTCCCATCCGAAGGTCCCGGACGATCTCGGTCCGTTCCAGGGTATCGATATCCGAGTGCAGGTATTTCACTTTTACATCCATGCCTCTGAGATAATCCGTCAGTTCTTCCGCCATCCTCTTCGTAAGCGTGGTGACCAGAACTTTGTGGCCCGCCTCTGTCTCCTTTCGGATCTCGGCATAAAGGTCATCGATCTGCCCCGCCACCGGTCTTACATCGATGGGCGGATCCAAAAGCCCTGTAGGACGGATCACCTGCTCGGTACGGAACTGTTCATGTTCTTCTTCGTAGGGCCCCGGCGTCGCGGATACGAAAAGCGCCCGGTCGATCCGGTCCTCAAATTCTTCAAAATTCAGCGGACGGTTATCCATCGCCGAAGGAAGACGGAAACCGTAATCGATAAGCGTCTGCTTCCGTGCCTTATTTCCACCGAACATTCCGCGTACCTGAGGCAGCGTCATGTGAGACTCATCCACAATGAGAAGATAATCATCACCGAAGAAATCCATCAGCGTATCCGGAGGATCTCCGGGTTTTCCTCCCGCCAGGATCCGGGTGTAATTCTCCACCCCGGAGCAGGTACCGGTTTCCCGAAGCATTTCCACGTCGAACTCCGTGCGTTCCCGAAGCCTCTCGGCTTCAAGAAGCTTGTCATTGGATTTGAACCACGCGACCCGCTCTTCCAGCTCTTCTTCGATCTCCGCAATGGCCTTTGCCATCTTCTCCGGTGCTATCACATAGTAGGACGCAGGAAAGATGGCCGCAAAGTTCACTGTTCGTTTTACTTCCCCGGTCAAAGGATCGAACTCGGCGATCCGGTCGATCTCATCTCCGAAGAATTCGACACGGATGGCATTTTCATTCGTATTCGCCGGGATCACATCCAGCACATCGCCCTTCACCCGGAAGGTGCTGCGCTTGAAATCCATCTCGTTCCGGGTATACTGCATGTCGATCAGTTTTCCGATAAGATCATCCCGGTCGATCTGCATTCCGGGCCTGAGAGAAAGCATCATCGCCTTATAATCCTCCGGATTTCCGATACCGTAGATGCAGGATACGGACGCCACCACGATGACATCCTTCCGCTCGATCAGCGCCGCCGTGGCGCTGTGACGCAGCTTATCGATCTCGTCGTTCTGAGAGGAATCCTTCGCGATATAGGTATCACTGGAGGGCACATACGCCTCCGGCTGATAATAATCATAGTAGGACACAAAATACTCTACCGCATTTTCCGGAAAGAAGGCCTTCATCTCTCCGTAAAGCTGAGCTGCCAATGTCTTGTTATGGGAAATGATCAGCGTCGGTTTTCCAAGCGCGCGGATTACATTTGCCATGGTAAATGTTTTACCGGAGCCTGTAACTCCCATCAGGGTCTGACGCTTGTTCCCGGCCTGAAATCCCCTGACCAGGGCTTCGATGGCCTGAGGCTGATCACCGGTGGGTGCATATTCGGAATGCAGTATAAAATCCATATCATACCTCACTTGTCGTCCCGGAGGGCTCGAGCAGGATCAAAGCTTACACACATATACCGCAGAAGACATTTTGGGGACCACCACGACCATTTGGTTGTTCTGGGTGATCACGGTCTGGGGATCTGTACTGTACCCCTCCTCCGTCGTAAGCATCACACGGCACATGGTCCGGTTATTCGGAACACCCAGATGCCGGATGTGCAGATGAATATTCTTATCCACGAAATCACTGTTGATCACGACGGCAACAGCCTCTTTCCGGGTAAAACGCCCGTAAGCTATGCATTTATATTCACTATGTAAATGTACCAGGGATCCATGCATCAGGGCATCGTACTTCTTATGGATCCGGATCATATCCTTGTGGAACGCGATCAATGCCATATCCTCATTTCCCCAGGGATAGGTCCGCCGTGAATCCGGGTCCGTCCATCCTGCCACGCCTGCTTCGTCACCGTAATAAATGGTAGGAGCACCCGGCCAGGTCATCTGAAACACCACTGCCTGCCGGAAGATGCCTTTATTTACATCTTCATTTGCGGCCTCCGGTCCCAGGGTATGGGTCCGGCCGACCCGCCGGTTGGTCCGTGTCAGGAACCGGGAGTGGTCATGGTTGGACAGCTCGTTCATCGCTGTCTCCAGGGATCCTGTCATGAAGGTGGACATATAATGCCGCATGGAGCCTACAAACATATCCGGGTTCCCCAGAAAATCCCCGCGGAATTCATCACTGTGCTTCTCCACACCTGTCAGGAACCAGGTAATGGGTTCCATAAATGCGCTGTAATTCATGACCGTATCCCACTGGTCTCCCAGCAGCCAGGCCTTCGGATCCCCGTAATGCTCCGCCAGAATAATGGCCTCGGGATTTGCCTCCTTCACAGCCGTTCTGAAATCTCTCCAGAACCGGTGATTGAATTCCTCCGAATATCCAAGATCCGCTGCCACGTCGAGACGCCAGCCGTCTGCGTTATAAGGCGGGGAGACCCATTTTCGTCCGATGTTCAGGATGTACTGATACAGCTCTTCGGACTCCTCATAATTCAGCTTCGGAAGGGTGTCATGCCCCCACCAGCCGTTGTAGCTTCCGTTGTCCGGCCATGCTTCGCTATCCTGAAACCTGAAAAATTTTCGGTACGGACTCTCCGCGGACACATAGGCTCCCTTGGGATAATCCGGATTCATGTCATAAATCTTCTCACGGTCCATCCATTTGTTGAAGGATCCGCAGTGATTGAACACACCATCCAGGATAACACGCATTCCCCGGGAATGTGCTTCCTCAACCAGACGGATAAATACCTGATTGGATGCTTCCAGATTTGCTTTATCCGTCACACGGGTAATGTACCGGGTTGCCCTGCTGTTATCCATGGAATTCGCAGGAAGAAGCTCTCCCTCGTCTTTCACGATCTTTCCAAAATGCGGATCTACATAGTCGTAGTCCTGTATATCGTACTTGTGGTTGGACGGAGATACGAAAATGGGGTTCAGATAGATCACATCCACCCCGAGGTCCTTCAGGTAGTCCAGCTTATTGATAACGCCCTGCAGGTCACCTCCGTAGAAATTCCCCACATCCATGCTCTCCGGGAACTTGCTCCAGTCATCTACGTGCTTCACCGGCTGTCCGATATAACAATATTCTCCGGTGAGTACATCATTGGTCGGATCTCCGTTACAGAAACGATCCACATAGATCTGATAGAATACCGCGCCCTTCGCCCAATCCGGCGTATGGAAGCCCGGCATGATCTCAAAATCGTAATTCCGGTTCAGATCCTTATGCTTGGATACACGGTTGTAGTAAACCACCACCCGGCCTGCGTGGATCTCGTAATAATACCGGATCCGCTCCGTAACATTCGGGATCACCACCTGATAGTAGTCAAAGAGGGAGTCGCTTTCCACCACCTTCATCTCGTAGCGCGTATCATTTACCACAACAAAAACTCCGTCCACGTTGTCGATGGCCGTACGGAACCGCAGTGTGATATCGTCTCCCACTTTCGGTTCTGACGGAGAACAGTAATTCTCCGTTCCATCGCTGAAGAGCGCGCCGAAGTTTAAGATGGATGTAGAATTGTAAATATACTCCAAAAGGCGTAAGGAATTTCCATCCCGCATGGTAGTTCTCCTTGATCACACCAAAGTTCCGGTGTTCTGTATCTGAAAGCCGGGTAACGTTCACACAGTCTCTGTGCAGCCTCTATCCGGCCTCCTCCGCATCTCTCCCCGCAGTTTCTGCGGATATACCCGTGATCTTCTCAAACAGCGTCATCAGAAGCCATGCCACAACAGCTGCTCCGACAGAAACGCCTGCCGCGATCAAACCGTTGCCAAACTCGATCCTGGCATTGATGAACGTATTCCAGAAGAAATAGGTACAGATCAGGAAACCGCCGGCACTGATGGCAAAGACGACCAGCCGGTATTTATTCATAGGTCTCAGCTGACGGAACAATGTAGCAAATCCGATCGCCGTCAACAGATAGGTAGATATCACACTGACCTCATCTGCCGTAAGGCCGAGGGGCTTTTGCAGCAGGATCGTCATGGCCACGGTTACGGTCGCAAAAACCGCCGCCGGTGCCGCTCCGATCAGAGTGGTACTGAGAAGCCTTCCTCGCTGGCGCTTCGTATTATTCTCCATCGCAAGGAAGAATCCCGGAATACCGATAACGAAGCCGGAGACCAGAGCGATCTGAGTGGGCTTCAGAGGATAATGCAATGTAGTTGCGATGGCAAAAACCGCCAGCAGCAACGAAAAAATATTTTTATACAGGAACAGGATGCTGGATCTTGTGATGTTATTGATGATCCGGCGTCCCTGGGTAACGATCTGCTCCATGTGGGAGAAATCCGAATCCATCAGCACCACCTGTGCCGCCTGACGCGCCGCATCGGAACCGCCGCCCATGGCGATGGAGCAGTCCGCTTCCTTCATGGCCAGGATATCATTGACACCGTCACCGGTCATGGCCACGCGCTGTCCGTTGGACTTGATGGCTTCGATCAGCTTCTTCTTCTGCTCCGGCTTTACACGGCCGAAAACGGTATATTTCTGTACAGCTTCGCGGTAATCGCGGTCCATCTTCAAGGTAGCCGCATCCACATAATTCTCCGCGCCGTCGATCTTCGCTTCCATTGCCACCCGGGACACTGTGAGAGGATTATCTCCGGAGATGACCTTGATCTGGACACCCTGTTCCTTGAAATAAGTGAAGGTCCGGGGAGCAGTACTACGGATCTCATTTGCCAGACTGACAAAGAGGATCGGCTTCACATGAGCTTCGTCCAGAACATCACTCCCATCCGTACGCTCCACCAGCGCAAGCACGCGCTGACCGCGGCCGGTATAGGATTCGATCTTCTCACGATTTGTCGCAAGCTGCTGTTCGGAGAGCAGAAATTCCGGAGCCCCCAGACGCAGGATTCGTCCATCTGCCTGGATCTCGGAACATTTGGTTCTGGAACTGAAGGGCGTCACAGACGTTGCCGTAAAAGACTCCTGCCCTTTATAATGCGCCCGAAGCGCAACCATGGTGATGTTGGCATCCGGAATGGTATTTACGTAATGCCCCAGGAGTTTCTCCGCCGCTTTCGCCTCTTCCTCGGAGCGTCCCTCCGGTGCAAATACAGCCGTCACGCTCATCACATCATTTGTGATGGTTCCGGTCTTATCGACGCAGAGCACATCCACCCGGGCCAGCGTCTCAATACTTTTCATGTCATGAAGGAGAACCTTGTTCTTCGCCAGCTGGGCCGCGCTGACCGTCAGGGCAATGGTAAGCAGGAGGTAAAGCCCCTCCGGGATCATACCGACCACCGCGCTGACCATACCGATCACGGATACATCAAAAGGATTCCCGTTGATGGCCATGGATTCATACAGAAGGCCTCCGCCCACGGGAATAATGATGATACCTGCGATCAGAATGATAAGTTCGATATCTTTGATCAGTTCGGACTTTTTGTCCTTAACTTCCTTTGCTTTTGCAGTCAGTTTTGCCGCGTAGGAATCCGCGCCGACTCTTGTGAGCTTCGCCACACAGCTTCCGGATACCACGAAGCTTCCGGACATCAGTTCACTGCCCGGCTCTTTTTCGATCTCATCGGATTCGCCGGTAAGGAGAGATTCATTTGCGGAGATCTTGCCTTCCACCACCTCCGCGTCTGCCGGGATCTGCTGTCCCGCCGACAGCATGACATAGTCTCCGAGCACCAGCTTCTCGATATCCCGCATTTCCACACTGCCGTCCCGGATCACCGCATACTCGGTGGTATCCAGCAGCGAAAGGCTATCCAGAACCTTCTTCGAACGAAGCTGTTGAATGATACCGATCAGCATATTCGCAATGACCACCGGCAGGAACATCAGATTCTTGTAAGATCCCGCAACGATCACCAGGATCGCCAACCCCAGAAAGATGGCGTTAAAGTAAGTACATACATTTCCGATGATGATGGCCGATACACTCTTGGAACTTTGGTTCGGAAGCGCATTGGACTTACCTTCTTTGATAAGCCTCTCCGCCTCCGCTTCGGACAGTCCTTTTATCTTCAATTGTCTGATCTCTTTTTCGTCCATTCAATCTGTCCAATCGTTTGATATTATCCGTTCTTCCGGGGTCCCGGGGGCAATACCCCCGCGAAGACAAACACTATTTTATTTTACTCCTTTTTCCCCCGATTGACAAGGGAAATACACCACATCAGCAAAGCTCCCACCGCCGCAAAGGCCACTGCCTTCCATGCTCCGGCCATGGAAACCTTCGCCAGGATAAAGATGTCCCAGAGCACAAAGATCCCAAGTATCATGGCTGCAATGCAGACAACAAAGACGATGATCCGGTATTTATTCAGCGGATGGATCAGTTTCCAGAGCAGCATGAAGCAGACAGCGGACAGCATAAATGTGGAAGCCACACCCACTTCGTCACTCGTAAGGCCAAGATCTGTCCCGAAGATCATCAGCGGGGAAGCCAGCAAAAAGGAAAGAAGCGCTGCCGGTGCCGCCCCAAAGAGGGTCCGTGTCAGCAGCCGCCCGTGCTGCCGCCGGGTGTTATTCTCCATCGCCAGAAGAAAGCCCGGGAGTCCGATGTTAAAGCCGGAGATCAGGGAGATCTGGGTCGGCCGCATGGGATACTGGAAGGACAGCATGATGGTGAAAAGGGCGGTCAGCAGCGAGAAGATATTCTTGTACAGAAACAGGATGCCGGAGCGGGTCATATTGTTGATGATCCGCCGACCCTCGGACACGATCTGCTTCATATGTGAGAAGTCCGAATCCATCAGCACCACCTGTGCGGCCTGACGTGCCGCATCACTTCCGCCTCCCATGGCGATGGAACAGTCTGCTTCCTTCATGGCAAGAATGTCATTTACGCCGTCGCCGGTCATGGCAACTCTCTGTCCGTTTGCCTTAATGGCTTCGATCAGGCTCTTCTTCTGTTCCGGTTTTACACGGCCGAATACGGTATAGTTCCGTACGGCTTCCAGATAGTCTTCTTCGGTTTCAAGGGTTGCGGCATCCACATATCGGTCCGCGTCCTCGATCTTCGCCGCCATGGCCACCCGGGAGACTGTGAGCGGATTATCGCCGGAGATCACTTTCACCTTAACCCCCTGCTCCGCAAAATAGGAAAATGTATCCGGCGCCGTATCACGGATCTCATTTGCCAGGCCGACGAAAAGGACCGGCAGGCTCTCTTCCGGCTCCCGGCGTACCAGTGCCAGCACCCGCTGTCCTTTCCCGGTATATTCCTCGATCCGTTCCCGGTGCTTCTCCATCTCCTCCTTCGTAAGCAGGAATTCCGGCGCACCAAGCCGGTATACCCCGTCCGCGGTACAAATCTCGGAATATTTCAGTTTTGAGGAAAATGGGGTGATCTCCGTCGCCTCCAGCTTCTCATCGCCCGGAAAATGTGCCCGGATCGCTTCCATGGTAATATTTGTATCCGGAACCGTGTGGGCATAACGCGTAAGGAGCTGTCCGTCAGCCGGGGATACCTCCTCTGTTCCGACGGGCGGGAAAAGTCCGGTCACCGTCATCACGTCACTGGTGATCGTTCCCGTCTTATCCACGCAGAGAACATCCACCCGGGCAAGGGTTTCGATACTCTTCATGTCATGCAGCAGGACCTTCTGTTTTGCCAGCCTGGCCGCACTCATGGTGAGTGCCACCGTAAGCAGAAGATAAAGCCCCTCCGGGATCATTCCTACCACGGCACCCACCATTCCCACTACTCCATCCTGGATGCTCCGGCCATTCACCACGCAGGAGTTGTATACCATGGCGGCACCCACGGGAATGATCACGATACCCGCGATCAGGATGATCAGTTCGATATCCCGGATCATTTCCGACTTCTTGTTCTTTACTTCCTTTGCTTTAGAGGTGAGCTTTGCCGCATAGGACTCCGCACCCACGCGGATCAGTCGTGCCACACAGCTTCCGGATACCACAAAGCTGCCGGACATCAGCTCACTTCCGACCTCTTTTTCGATCTCATCCGCTTCTCCCGTCAGAAGCGCTTCATTTGCGGAGATCTTCCCGTCCGCCACTTCCGCGTCTGCCGGGATCTGCTGGCCGGCAGTAAGCAGGATCAGGTCTCCCTCTACCAGGTGTTCCATGGCCACCCTGCACTCCTGCCCGTCCCGAAGGGCCGTATACTCCGTCACATCCAGCAGAGACAAAGCATCCAGCACTTTCTTCGCACGCAGCTGCTGTACGATGCCGATCACCATATTGGCTATGACTACCGGAAGGAAGGTCAGATTTCTGTACGCGCCTACCAGGATCACCAACACAGCAAGCCCGAAGAAGATCCCGTTGAAATACGTGAATACATTTTTGCAGATAATGGAAGAAACACTCTGCGACGAATGGTCGGGAAGTACATTTGCCTTCCCGGCCCGTGCGAGTGTTTCCGCTTCTTTCGAAGATAATCCTTCCAATGTCCTGCCGCTTTTTTCCATAAGCCTTCTCACCCCTCCGTGGTCTCAATTCCATCCGGGAATTGTCTGTTCCATCCTTCCGGCTCCAGAGGGATATCCGTCCGGGGCTGCATGGACTCCCCGTTCCATAAAACCTCTACATTTCCCGGGCCTACGATCACCTGAATCTCACATGGAACCTCAGAGAAAAGATAAACTTTCCCCCCCACTCTGTCAGACGCTATGGGGTTCCCGGTCATGGGATCCGGTTCCCGGCTCCAGGAAAAATCCACCTGGCCGTGGCTCCAGTCCGGCTCCCGTCCGTTCTTATGGATCCTTACCGCTTCCACACTGACACCATGTCCGGTAAGGCCGGTGATCTGCAGACGGTATTCCAGATCCCCAACGTCCTTAACATACACCGGAGATGTGAGCATCTGAACATTTCCGCCGTAGCTTACCACTGAATCCGCCGACCCTGCACTGCCGGCGGACTGTCTTGCGATCACAGTCAACGCATAATCATAGATCCCGTAGTCAAACTCCACGGAAGGTGCAAGCATCCCCTCATAGCTGTAGGAACCCTGGATGGTGTAAAATGCGTCCCGGGAATTTGCGATGACGCAGTCTCCTTCAAAGGCCGGAGATTCCGAATCTCCATCCCTGAACCAGATTGCAAAATTCTCTGCCTGATGGGTCGGAATTCCCTTTAACACCTCTTCCTCCACCAGAGGGCGGATGCCATCCAGTTTTACCGAAAGCGTTCCCTGGGTCTTTTGGGACCAGGTTGCATCCGTCACCTTCCAGCCGAAGGGAAATTCATTTTCTCCTTTCACCACCATGGTCATCTGATGCTCGAACCGGTCATCTGCCATGGTCACATCATACATCACCTCAAACTGATATAAGCCTTCCGTCTTCCTGCGTGTCATGCTTACCAGCTGAAGCTCTCCGTAATGGGCACCGTTTATGGTATATCCGTACACCGGAAGTGCTTCCCTCAGTTTATCCTCCTCATTCAGAAACGAATTCCGGGTCAGGACCAACATAAGAAAGTACACACTGATCAGGAGAAATACCGCCGCTCCGATGACGGAGCCGATCAGGATCTTTCCGTTCCGGCGGGAGATCTCATCCTTCTTTCCCTGCGCGTTTTTAATGTAATCCGGGGTTCCGAACTGCGGACGAAGACTCCCCTCGACCATCCCGGTTCCGCTGCTGTACGGATAAGAACCCGATGGAGTGGCAGTCCCATCAGACGAAGCCGGATTTCCCTGATCCGGCCGCATATTTCCCGCAAATGGAGCAAAGTCCCCGCCAAATGGATTGGAATTCCCATTATAAGAATTCTTACCCCCGCCATAGGCCGGCTCCTCCGGAACATGCCGGATCGGCTGCAGGACCTGCTGGGCACTCCCTGCACCGAACACCGGAAGATCCGGTTCCTGTGCGGCACCGCAGATCGGACAGACCGACATATCATTCTCTATGTTATTTCCGCAGATGATACATTTTTTCATGCTTTTCTCCCGTGCCCGATCCGGCCTGCAGAGCCTTTTCTCTCGCAATTTACAGTATAACGCAGCCACTCCGACTCCGCAAGTGCCACAAAAAGAGGAGCATGGACCCAGCCATACTCCTCTTACATGCCTGATAACGATGGGATATATCCTTATTCCACAGTCACCTCAAATGAGTCGCCTGTTTCAACTGTGATCGTTCCGCAGGAACAGGTTGCCGTGATATCCTGGATCGCACCGGACAGATCGAGTTCCTTCTCCAGGCGAACCTTTACATCTCCGATCTCTTCCTTCAGAGACAGGTTGCGTTCGGACTTATATTTTCTCAGTTCGGAAATGATCTTCACGGCAGTTTCTCCGGCTTCGAAATCACCGGGGTGAAGCTCCACGCCCTCACGGATGGGACTGATCAGGGAGGTATGAATGGAGATCGCGTCTTCATGCTGAGCGAAATAATCCTGATAGATCTCTTCTGTTACGTGAGGAATGTAGATTGCAAAGCATTTCAGCATGCCAAGCAGTGTGTGGTATGCTGCATAGAGGCCGGACTTTCTTGCCTCCTCGCCGTAAATCTCCGGCTTGTAAACACGGTTCTTGATGATCTCGATGTAGTCGTCACAGTAGCTCCAGAAGAACTTCTCCAGCTCGCCGATGGCAAGACCGATCTCATACTTCTCCAGGTATTTCTCAAACCGCTTCAGCATGGAATCGAAGGACAGAATGATCCATTCGTCCATCATCATGAGATCCACCTTGTCCTCTTTGTTGAAAGGATGAAGGGTTACGGTGTTGCCGTTGTCATCCGTCTTGTCGAAGCCTTCCAGCTGCATGACTACGAATTTAGCCGCGTTCCAGATCTTGGTGATGAGCTTATTCGCATTCTTGAATTCTTCCTCCGAGAAGACGATGTCCATACCCAGGCTTCCGGAAGATGTCCAGAGACGGACAGCGTCCGCGGAGTAAGTCTGGATCAGATCCGCCGGTTCCATGGAGGAGTTGCTCTTCTTCTTGCTGATCTTCTCGCCCTTGGAAGCCATAACATGTCCTGAGATCATGACGTCATTCCAGGGGATTTTTCCTGTATGATACAGACTCTTAACGATGGTATAGAAGTCCCAGGTACGGATGATATCATGGGCATTCGGGCGAAGGCTCATGGGTGCCATATCCTTGCGGAACTTTTCATCATCGTACCAGTCCAGGTTGATGAGGGGAGTTACCGAAGAGGTAGCCCAGGTATCCATGATGTCCTGCTCCGGTTCGAACTCCGTACAGCCGCAGGAGCATGCCTTCTTCGGGCTGTCCTTCAGCGGGTTCACCGGCAGATCTTCGATCTCCGGAACCACAGCCGCCCCGCAGGACTTGCAGTACCATACCGGGAACGGTACGCCGAAATACCGCTGTCTGGAAATACACCAGTCCCACTCCAGGTTTTCCACCCAGTTGGTGTAACGCGCCTGCATGTGGTACGGATACCAGTTGATCTCGTCGCCGGCCTTGATATATTCATCCTTATGAGACAGAATATCGATGAACCACTGCTTCTTAATGGTGATCTCCATGGGAGTTCCACAGCGCTCGTGGGTAGCGACATTATGATTGATCTCCTCCTGGCGGATCATATGGCCCTGTGCTTTCAGGTCCTCGATCATCGCCTTCCGGGCATTCATAATGGTCATTCCCGCATATTTTCCGCAGATCTCGGACATGGTACCATCCTGCAGAATGGCCTCCTTGAATACCAGATTATGCTTCTTGTACCACTCCAGGTCGGTAAGGTCACCGAAGGTACAGCACATAACCACGCCGGAGCCCTTGCCCAGCTCTACCTTCTCGTCCTCCAGAACGGGAACGGTAAAGTCAAAGAGGGGCACACGGATCTTCTTCCCCAAAAGGTGCTTATTCTTCTCATCCTCCGGATGAATGAAGATACACTGGCAGGCTGCCAGAAGCTCCGGACGGGTGGTTGCGATCTCTACGTAATTGTCGCCTTCCCCTTCGATAAAGAACTTCAGATAGTTGAACAGGGACGGGATCTCCTTGGTCTCCAGCTCCGCCTGAGCGATGGCTGTCTGACACTCCGGGCACCAGAGGGCCGGCGCCTTGGAGAAATAAACCTTCTTCTTTTTGAACAGATCGATGAAAGATTTCTGAGACGTCTTCTGTGCCTTCGGGCTGATGGTGGAATATTCATGTCCCCAATCACAGCTGAAGCCCGCAGAGATGAAGAGCTTCTTAAACTGCTTTTCCAGCTCGCTGGTCTCTCCTAAACAAAGCTCCGTGAAATGCTCTCTCGTGGTTTCATGCGCCTTGATGCCGTGGGTTTTCTCCACCAGACGCTCGGTGGGCAGACCGTTATCATCAAAACCAAAGGGGTAAAAGACGTTAAAGCCCTTCATCCTTTTGTATCTTGCCATTACCTCTGCCTGAGAATAAGAGAAAATGTGTCCGATATGGATCTTTCCGTTGACGGTCGGAGGCGGCGTATCGATGGAATACACCGGGCCTTTCTTCTCCTCATCGAATTTGTAGATTCCCTTCTCCTGCCAGAACTCCTGCCATTTTGCTTCTGACTCCGCTGCCTTATACTTCTTTGGAAGCATCTTTTGTCTCCTTTCTGATTTAACATCGCACCCTTTGGGGTTCTTTTTGGTTTCTGTTCGATAAAAAAGCCCTTAACAACCATACGGCTGCTAAGGGCGTAATATACGCGGTACCACCTTAACGATACTCATCCTGTCTTTTTACGGTGACGACTCCGGCACATACTAATACAAATGATATGATCGGATATAGTCCGGATACGATCCGGGTATGATCCTGATCCATTTCATACGGTTCTCATATGTGCAGCTCCAAAGCTACCTTCGGGGGTGATTCTCCAGGATCCTCGCACCAACCGGATCTTCTCTGATGGTTTTCTCCCTTACTCCTCTTCTTCTCAGCTGTTCTATATGCAATTGATAACCTGATTCAAACGAGTTCTGATTCAAACTTTTTTTGATTCAAACGTTTCTGATTCAAACGTTCCTTGATTCTATCACGCGTCTTCTACTTTGTCAATTCCGAAGCATGAGCACTGCCGGAAGACTGCCCGGAGCTTTAGTACTCATCCTCATACAGCTCATCGCTGATCTCATCCAGCTCTGCATGAACAAACTCTGCCCAGCTGAACTGATTCATATAATCCCCGTGATACTGATATCTGGATTTTCTCTTCTTGTCGATCCATTCATAGAGATCACATTCCACCTTATCCCTGGCGATCGCCATGCTCCCCCTCTGTTTGATGATGATCTCCGTAAGTCCGAGATCGGACAAGGTATTCTGCAGATCCTGCCGAAGATTGCTGAGATAAGAGGTCTTGACCCTCGGGTCTCCGTCATCCTCCCAGAGAGATGCGATGATCTCACCGTTCGTGGTCTGCACACCCTTATTATTGATCAGGAGCGCCACGATCTCCTTGGTTCTGGTATATTTGAAAGGAATCGGCACACCATCCGCAAAGATCTCAAAGTTCCCGAAGGTCTGAACGAACACCCGGTTCTTTTTCCCTTCTCCCGGCGGATATCTGAGTTCCCGAAGCTCCCGGTTCAGATCCTTCTCTGCAAGGGGAAGCAGGATACATCCGCTGGCCCGAAGTTCCATGGCATCAAACGCCGTGGCACGTACCTTCGTCATCATGATCAGATTCACCGACGGATAAAGATCCTTAAGATAACGCCCAAGCAGAAGTCCGTCCATTTCCGGGAGTGCCGTATCCAGGCACGCCACATCGATCTCGTTCTCTCTGGCCGCAGCCAGAGCGTTGGGGCTGTCGGTAAACTGCAGGATCTTCGCATCGGGCTGCTGCCTCTGAAGGATCTCGCAAGCTTCTTTCAGGGTGGCTCTGTTTTTCTCAACCACAAGAATCGTCATTCGTCCACCCCCTGTCATAGCTCGATCTTCCGAAGTTCCTGCGCCACACGTTCATCCTCCGTAAGAAGAAGCGGATTCATCTCCCCCACCAGAAGCATGTCGCCGTCATTTACAACCGCCTCATGCAGGGGTCCTGCTTTAAGGTCCGAGATCACAAGCGCCGCAAACCGGTCATAGTTGTCATCATCGATCACTGGAAAATGATACTTCATCCGGTACCAATGATCCGGATCAAAGCCTGCACTTCCGATATACAGACGATCCGCTGTCGCTTCCACCTCGTCCGGTCCCGCCGAGCTGCCGGCCTCCATCTCCAGATCATCACAGAAAAGCATCGCATATACACGGAGGATCTGCTCACGTATGGTCTGCTTCCCGCCCCGAATCGTGATCTCCGCATCCATGATCTGATAATATTCTTCCCGTGCCTCCGGACTTTCATCAAACCGGCTGATGGCATCGTACAGACGCCTGCCGATCAACCGTTGTTTTTCCTCCTTCGTTATATCCATATTGACACGTCACCTCTCTTGTATAGCATGTACTCCCCCTCACTTTGTTCGGAGGCTCATCGGTTGGTGCGATTCAAATGTCATGACCGCACATCACAAAATCAGAATGGTTCCTGCTTTCGTATCTTCCCCGGCACTGACCAGGTCCTTCAGTTGATGATCCGGAACACTGCCCTAATAGTACCACATCCCCGGACACTGCGCCACAGGTTCTTTCTCATCTTGACAATATCCGGATGCATTATATAATCACTTGTGTCAGTT